>NZ_JBHWIJ010000100.1:3760-26038 GCF_042732255.1 Kitasatospora sp. NPDC059803
CCCTAACACGGGGTATTTGGGGGGTCTAACCGTCCCCCCTCACCGGCCAGAGAGCCCCCCGTGCGGGCAACCCCTGACCCCCCTCCGTGTTCTTCTTCCAGGGGGGACTGAGAGTCCGTCGGCTCCGAGGGCCCTTCCGCAGCAGGCTCCTCGTTGCCCACCGGGCGCTTCCGGCCGAAGTCGCTGCGACGGCTGCGAGTAGGCGCCGGCGCGATGTCCGGCCGCGACCGGGCGGTGAGCGGCGCGAGCCCCTTCTGCTCCCGTTCCTCGTTCACCCGGTCTATCCGGTAACCGAACCACGAGAGCGGGATTTGCAGGTCGTAGACCACCGGGCGGTAGCGCTCCGGGATGTGCCGCGCCGCGCTCTGGTCCCCTTCGCCGATCAGACCACGCTGCCTGAGCTGGGCGAGCTTGCGTCCCACCGTCTTCACGTCGCACAGCGCAGCCCGAGCCAGAGTTGACTTCGATGGGAACGCGTTGCAGCCGTCCGAGTCAGCCTTCTCGGCGAGAGTGATCAGGATCAACCGCTCGAACGGGTCCGAGGTCGGCGAGTCCTTCAGCGCCCACAGCAGGGGATCCAGACTCATCGGACCGCCCCCTTGACGCTGTACGTGGTGACGGTGGTCCGGGCCCGTCGCAACCGCTGCCTGGCCAGCAGGCCGGAGCGGACCAGCTCGCCCAGCAGCGGTCGCGCCTGGTAGGGAGTCAGGCCGGCGGCCGCCGCCGCGCCGGAGCACGCGGTGTCGCCCGGGGTCCGCAGCACGATGGCGGACAGCATACGGAGCGCGGGCGCGGACAGCCCCGCGTCGAGCGCGGCCCGGTGCTGCCGGCAGTGCGCGCAGCACGATTTCGGGGCGGTGGGCAGCGGCGGGCGGGCCGCGTCGGGCAGGGCGGTGCTCAAGATCTTGTCCTCGGATGGGGCCCGGCCGGACAGGTTCCGGTCGGGCGAGTGGTTCGGAGCGGCAGGGTCAGGCGGCGATTGCCTGCTGCTCCTTGCGCGCGGCGGCCGCGCGGTTGCGCCGGATCTTCCGCCGTTCTTCCTTGGTGGTTCCGGCGCGCACGCCCGCGTCCCGTGCGGGGGTGAGGGAGAGCGCGGCCTCCAGGCACTCGGCGCGGTGCGGGCAGAACACGCAGGTCTCCCTGGCCTCGGCGATGCCCTCGGCGTCCTTCAGGTTGGGGAACATCGTGTCTGGGTCGACGCGGCGGCAGAGAGCCCTCGGGAACTGGGTGACCGGGAACATCAGCCTTCTCCCTGCTCAAGCTGGAGCGCAGTGGCCATCAGTTCCGCGATCGCGCCGGTGCGCAGGTGCTCCATGACCTGTTCGCGGCCGTCCTTCGTCCACGACGGCGCGATGCTCGACGGCGGCGGCGAGGGCGTCCACGCCAGGCCGGGCAAGACCTCCCCGGTGTCCCTGTGGACGACTGTGCCGCTCTCCTTGTCGAAGACAGCCAAGCCGAGAAGCACGGTCTCGAACGCGCCGATGATCGTCGCCTCCCATCCTGCGTGCTCGGGGTGGTTGACGTGTACCCAGTCCGTCAGCGCGGAACGGTCGGCGACCACCACCGTGCCGGAGGCCTTCGGCTCCTTCACGGTCCAGGTGATGACCTTCTCTCCACCGATCTTGGTGGTGACCGACTTCACGCCCTCCGCCTCGTACTGCTTGAGCGCCGCCGCTTTGAAGTCGGTCGTTGCCACCGCCGCGAGCTCCTTGAAGCGGCCGGCCATCAGGTTCAGCATGGTGGCCCGCTGGCTGAGGTCCGCGAGAGTGGGCGGTGTGAAGTGAGGTTCCTGCTGGTCGGTCATGGGGTGTCCTCTCGGTGGGTCCGGGTGCTCTCCCGGACGTGCTCGTGCCGGGTCGTACACCTGGGGGTACGACGAACGGCCCCAGGGCGTTACAGACCCCGGGCTGCTGGGCTGACCCAACACCCATAACTGTAACATGAAGAATGATTGGCGATGGACGTTAGGATCCACACCCTCTACCGTCCGGGCCGGCCCTGGGACGGACCGCCACCGCGCGCACCGGCGCCCATCCCACGGCCCCGGACCCACCCCACCCGGGAAGCAAGGGGAAGGTCCGGAGCAACACCGGTCGCGGGAGCGACGGCTGACGGCCTCCTGGTTGCCCCACACAGTGAGCGGGGCGCGCGGTTGGAACCCGCGGTCACCACTGAGCCCCGCCCCCGCGACCGCCCGACCCCCCGAAGAGAAGAGGGCCCGCGAGTGACCACACCGCCCGTCCAGGCACCACGCTGGATCGCCTACATGCCGCTCCAGGCCCTCACCCCCGCCACCCGCAACCCCAAGCTCCACGAACTGCCGCTCATCAAGGCGAGCATCCGTGACCACGGCTTCGTCGACCCCGTCCTGGTCGACGAGCGCACCGGCCGCAGCATCGCGGGCCACGGCCGTCACGAAGCCCTCGTCGAGATGTACGAGGCCGGCGAACCCGTCCCGGACGGCGTACTCCTCGACGACGATGCTTCCTGGCTCCTGCCCGTCACCCGAGGATGGTCCTCCCGCACCGACGCCGAAGCCGACGCGCTGATCATCAAGCTCAACCGCATCACCACGCAGGCCGACTGGGACCGCCGCATGCTCGCCGGCATGCTCGAAGACCTCGTCACCACCGACGCCAGCCTCTTCGACTCCCTCGCCTACACCGACGACGAGATGGAGAACCTCCTGCGCTCGGCGCCCGCCGAAGCCCTCGGCGAAGAACCCGCCCTCGTGCTCACCCCCGACCTCGGGGACGACACCGCCTTCAACGACGACGGCGAAGGCCCGCACCCGATCACCTGCCCGACCTGTGGCGACCAGTTCACGCCCCGTCGAAGCTGACCCACCGCCGCCCCATGACCCGCCGCAAGCCGCGCCACGGCCCGGCCGCCCCCCACGGGAGCGGCCGCGGCCGCCGGCGCCTGCTCACCTCCGACACCGAGCAGAAACTCATTGAAGCCACCCGCCAGGGCATGCCCGTCGAGACCGCGGCCGCCGTCGCCGGAGTCCACAAGGCGTCCTTCCTGCGCTGGCTCGCTCGCGGCCGCGAGGAAGCCGACCGGCGCCGCCAGGGCGAACCGCCTCAGCCCGGCGAGCACGACTACCTCGCCCTCCTCGAACGCATCGAGCAGGCCCGCGAACTCGCCCACGCCGGCGCGGTCGTTCAGCTACGCCGCCTCATCAACGGCGGCTTCGTCATCAAGGAGACCACCCGCAAGGCCCGGGACCCGGAGACCGGCCAGATCATCGAGGAGACCGTCACCGACCGCGCGGCCCCCGACTTCAAGGCCATCAGCTTCTACCTGGAACGCCAGCACCGCGCCCACTGGGGCAAGGACCAGGCCCCCGAGGAGACCATCACCACCGCCCCGGCCGACGCAGTCGACGCCGACCAGCTCGCCGACCGCCTGGCCGTTACCCTCCACGCCCTGGAGTACCCGCCCGAACCGTCCCCCGACAGCCCGAGACACTAGCCCCCGCCGGCCGCGACGCTGCGCCCCTCACCATCACGAAGGGGCGCAGCATGACCGACACGCTCTACCCGGGCGCCGACCGCTCGCAGTGGTTCGCCGACCACTACCCGGGCAGCTACATGACCCCCAGGTGCGGCGTCCTGCACACCACCGAGGGAACCGGCTGGCCCGACTACAGCGGCGGCGCCGAGGCCCCCCACATCACCGCGAAGCCCGACTTCGCCGCCCGCCGCCTGCTCTTCCGCCAGCACTTCCCGTTCGACCACTCTGCCCGCGCCCTCGTCAACGCCCCCGGCGGCGTCGAGACCAACACCGCCGGCGCCGTGCAGATCGAGCTGATCGGCACCTGCGACCCCGCCACCCACCGCCGGTGGACAGCCCAGGGCATCCAGCACATCTTCTGGCCCGAGGCCCCGGACTGGGCGCTGCGCGACCTCGCCACGTTCATGGCCTGGCACCGCGACCACAACGGCATCCCGCTCGACGGCCCTGCCCAGTGGGCCCCCTACCCGGACTCCTACGGCCGCAACGGCGTCCGCCTCTCCTTCGCCGCGTGGAACTCCTTCCGCGGCTGGTGCGGGCACCAGCACGTCCCGGAGAACGACCACGGCGACCCCGGCAACCTCGACTTCGCGACCCTGCTCTCCCTCGCCGGCGCGGGCTCCGGCGGCCCCACACCGCCGAGCACCGCCCGACGCGTCGTCATCTGGGCCGGCGCCACCCTCTCCGCCGTCGCCGCGCTCGCCGGCATCACCCTCGGGCACCTGCTCGACGCGAACCCGCAGATCACCGACCCCAACCAGATCAAGCCGGGACAGAGCATCACCCTGCCCGACGACGCCAAGCCCGTCACCCCGCCCGGCGGAACCACCAGCGAGCCCAGCCCCGACCCGCAGCCGGACCCGCAGCCCACCCGTCCCTTGGGAGTGCTCGCGCCGGGCGCGCGCGGCCCCGAGGTCCAGGAGCTGCAGCGCCAGCTCAACCGGATCGGCTACCAGCTGCCCGCCACCGGCTACTTCGGACCGCTCACCACGAACGCCGTCAACGACTTCGTCCGCCTCAACCCCAGTCTCCGCCCGGCGGACGGCATTGCCGGCCCGAAGACCCGCGCCCGCATCGCCAACGCCGCCTCCGTCCCCCCGGCCAACCAGACAGCCAGCCTCAAGCCGGGTGCCCGCAGCGCCGAGGTGAAGACCCTCCAGACGCAGCTCAACCGGATCGGCCACCGCCTGCCGGTGACCGGCTTCTACGGACCGCAGACGACGGCGGCGGTGAACGATGTGATCCGCAAGCACCCCGGCCTCGGCCGCGCGGACGGCGTCGCCGGCCCCCGTACCCGCGCCAAGATCGCCGCCCTCGCGGCCCGCTGAGACGGAGGAGAACACCCGTGGCAGGAGAGACCGCCATCACCCTCGTCGGCAACCTCGTCGACGACCCCGACCTGCGCTTCACGCCCTCCGGAGCGGCGGTCACCAAGTTCCGTATCGCTTCTACACCGCGCACCTTCGACCGGCAGGCCAACGAGTGGAAGGACGGGGACGCTCTGTTTCTGACCTGCAACGTCTGGCGTCAGCAGGCCGAGCACGCCGCCGAGTCGCTTCAGCGCGGCATGCGCGTCATCGTCCACGGCCGGCTTCGCCAGCGTTCATACGAGACCAGTGCCGGGGAGAAGCGGACGGTTTTCGAGATGGAGGTCGACGAAGTGGGACCGAGCCTGAGGTCGGCCACCGCGAAGGTCACCCGTGCCAGCCGTACGGGCCCGGCCGCGTCGGACAACGACCCCTGGACGGCCACGGTCGACAACTCCTCCGCCTGGTCCCAGGACAGCGCCCGGGCGCCCTTCTAGGAGCCGGCTTTCGGCGTCGACATCTCGGGCCGGGTCGGTGATCGGCCGACCGTCCGGGCGGCCCGTCGGCGGCGGACCGCCTGTAGGGGATGGGGGTTGGCGCTCGGCCGGCGCCAGGGACGGGTTGTTGGTGGGAGTGTCCGTTGGCGACGGGCTTCCGGATGAAGTCGGGTCCGTCGCGGCACCAGGGTTCGTCACCGGAGGTTGGGCCGGCAGCGATGTCGGTGGCTGTTCCGTGCCGACCGTCCGGGGCGTCTCTGGCTCCACCGCCTGCGGTGTAGGGGCCGGGGACTTCCCGCTCGGAACCAGCGGCACGGCCTGCTTGCTGTCGGCCGGACCAGGCTTTGTCGATGACGGCGGGAGCGGCGTCTTCGGCTGCGTTGTCGGTCCGTCCGAAGCCGACGCCTGCGGTTCCGCCGTGGGCGACGTCGGTGCGCCTCCGCCCCCGGGGCCCCCACCGAGCATGGACGTGACCAGCGACCCGTCGGCCAGCGCGTTGGTACGCGGCGTTGGGCCTGCGTTCGGCTCTCCGCCCAGTATCAGACGAACCGCCGCGGCCAGGCTCGACATCGTGCTGTTCGACACGGACCCGATCCGTTCAACCCGGGCTGGTGAAACCCCCAGCGTGCCGAACGCGAGCGCGGCCAGGCGCTCTGGCATTTCCACAGTCAGCCCAGCCGACACCGCAGGTGCCTGGCTCTGTTGGACGGACTGAACGATCAGGTCGTGATACTCCCGCAACCGGGGCGCGTCAGTGCCCCACAGCACGAATCGCGACACCGTACTCACGTTGTCCAGCGCCTTCTGCGTACCGCTCTCCTTCGCCCACTCCTGCGCGTCGGCGGTGCTGCGGAACGCCATGAGGTAGATCCGCTCGGTTCCGTAACTGAACGTGTACGCAATCGAGTTCGGCGAGATGGCTGCCTCGCTGTACATCACCAGCCGGTCGACGTCAGTGCACCTGGCCTGCAAAGGGCCCAGGCTTGTACAACGCATCTGGCCGGCTGCCGCGAACTGCCGGAAGGCAGGGTCGTTCGCGTAGACCATCGTCGTACTGGGCTCTGTCGCCTGCGCCCCGGTCGGACTGGCGGTATGCGGCGCGGCCGCATACCCGACCCCGACCCCGGCGGCGGCGACGCTGGCGACGAGCAGCATCTTGCCCACCGCCGCACGCCTCCGGCGTAGCGACCGGTGCTCCACGATCTGACGGTCCGGACGTGAAGATGCAACCCGGTCGACTGGTGGCGGCGACTCGTCGACGCCGATGAGCCGGTTCATGGTCGGCAGGTTCGGTAGCGCCTTGCGGACCATCGCCCGGATCTGGTCCGGGTGAAGATGGGGGAAGTCGGCCTGCAGCGCGCCCTGGACGGCGAGAACCGCCGAGTCGAACGTCTGGGCAGGCCGGATGACGACGAGAGGCTGGTCACCGTCGATGATCAGCGTGGCGTCAGCGTCGATCCTCGACGACTCGACGACCATCGGGTGACGCAGTTGCATGTCTACCTATCGTGAGCAGCGACGTTGCGGCGCTCAGCCATGAAAGCGGCGGCTTGCGCAGCGATCTTGGCCAGGTCGTCATCGCTCAGGGGCTCGACGGACCGGGCGGCCACGACACGCATGCCATCGACCTGGGTGACACCCACCTCTGCGGGCACCGTGCACAGTTCCTCGGCAATACCGAAGCCCTGGCCCGCTTCGACCTCCAACGGAGCATCAGCCTGGAAGGTCTCGTCGACGGCGGCGAACATGGCGTCCAAACCGTCCTGGTAGGCCGCTTCGCTCAGCGGCTCGGCTGGGTGGAGCGCGTGAGCGGCCGTAACGGCGCGCCGAGTTGGCCGGTCATGAACGCCGGCGCCGTCCCCACCGAGGGCCCGGCAGAGCCGGTCGACATGTGCGCGTCGCATCCCGCAGTCCAATCTCGTCTTGCTACACCCTGATCACGTCACCCGCAGCACTCTCCTCGGCGAGAAGAGCAGGTGCAAGAGGAGGTTCGGCCAGCTTGTGAGCCACCTCGTCCGCCGGCAGGATCTTGGAGAGTTTACGCAGGCCGCGGTTGAGCAGTACACGCACAGCGCCCTCAGATGTCGGGCGCAGTCGGGTGCTCAGCACCTGCGCGGTCTGGGCGGTGTTCAGACCGACGCACACCCGAAGGTACACGGCTTCGCGCTGGCGCTCGGGCAGCTTCGCCAAGTACTGCTTCAGCGCGGAGGCGACTTCGCGGCGTTCGGCCAGGCGCTCGGGGCTCTCGTCCTCCGAGGGCACGTCTGCCGCCACCGGGGTCGCGCTCAAGATCTCCTGGGTACGGCGGCCGGCCGCGCGGTAGTGGTCGACCACCAGGTTCCGCGAGATCGTGAACAGCCACGGGACGAAGCCGCTGGAGCGGCCAGGGCGACTGGCGTACTGGCCGATGGAGCGGGCCACCCGGACCCAGGTCTCCTGGGCGAGGTCCTCGGCGGTGGCCATGCTGTCCACGCGGGCCCGGATGTCGCGGATCACCGGGTCACGCAACGCCGCGTACAGGGTGCTCAAAGCGGCCTTCCGGCCCTCCGCGCTGGTGGCCTCGGCTGCGGCCCGGGCGCACCGCTCGATCTCGTCGAGGTCGTCGGAGCCTTGTTCAGCGGGCTGGGGGGTGGACAGGAGCACGATCAAGGACCGCCCTTGGTCTTGAGTGGCAAGGGATCAAACACAGAGATTCGACCACACGTTCGAGCGTTGTCTATTCTCGAAGTTACAGTTATGGTCGACCGGCCGGCTGTGGTGGCCGGTCGGCCGAGAGCTTCTTCGGCCTCACTGCGAAGGAGGAGTGGCGGCGTGGTTGAACCGATGGCGGGTCGCGCCCCGTCCCCGGCTCAGGGTTTGCTCGTGCGCCTGCCGGTTGACCGATGGCTGACGCCGGCGGACGCGGCCCAGGCGGTTGGCGACCAGGGGGCGACGGTCACCCGCTGTGGTGACTCCTACCGGGTTGACGGGGTGTCGCTGGCATCCGCGGTCCGCCATGGGCGTCGCTCGGGGCGAGTGGTCACGCGCGGCGACGGCATGTTCCTGCGCAAGCAGTGAACCGGGCCGGCCGGTGGTGTGGCTGTACTGCGGCAATGCAATCTCCCCCTCCGGAGCGAACGCGTGGGCATGTCGGTACCCCCGGTCGATTCGTACACCCGGCGTAACCCCCCTGACTGCCTCACTATAGTGCGGCAGGCTTGGACCCAACCACATCCGCCCAGCTCAGCGCCAATAAAATAGTTGAGTGTGCATAATCAAGTGAGCTCACTTTAATGACTGACGGTATAGTTGGAGCCGTTGTGAATAGCAGAAAGCGGTACTCTCTGTGAGCGAATCGGCACCCACCTCCACCGGTCTGCGGGCGCAAAAGATCGCCCAAAGGCTGAACCACCTCATCGAGGTGGAGAACGTCCGGCGCGCCAGCAAGACCCCGCCGCAGGCCCCGGTCGGCATCCCCGAACTCGCGGAGCGATCTGACGGCGTCCTGTCCGAGACCCAGCTGCGCTACCTCAAGCGCGGCTACGGTGCCAACAACACCCCCACCAACCCGACCGTGGTCACCCTGGATGCCCTCGGCCGGCTCTTCGGCCTGGCCAACGGTGCCTCCTATTTCACCTCCGACGACACCTCCGCCATCGACCGGCAGCTCGACGGGCTCAACTCCCTCGCCAGGCTCCGCGGCACCTCCGGCGCGGTGGAAGGCGGAGACTCTGGCCTCGGCATCCTCCAGCGGGCCATGGGGCTCAAGCCGGCCAACTTCGACATCCTGGTCGGCATGGCCCGCAGGATGGTGGAGCTAGAGGAAGAGGCCGCCGCCAGGGCCCCCAAAGGTCACGGAGAGTAATATTTTCGGAATGCCTCAGTCAAGATGTGTTTAAATTTCGAACCTGTCCATGAAGCGCGCACCAGCAGCCAGCCGGCACCGCCGCGCGAACGCAAAGGTTCGAGATGCCTGTTCCACGAGGGATCCGCAGACGGTGCGAAGCACTGCTCCCTGATCTGCCCATCCCCGACCCCTTCAACATCGAAGACTTCGTCAAGGCGCTCGAAGCTCACCGGGGACGCCCCATCGCTCTGGAGCCGCTCCCGGAAGACGCCAGCCCGGAGACCCCGACCGGCCTGTGGGTGAAGCTGCCCCACGTCGACGTCATCTTCTACAAGCAGAACACCAGCCTGGCCCACCAGACGCTGATCATCCTTCACGAGATCGGCCACATTGTCTGGGAACACCAGTGCCTCGTCCAGGAGGACATCCTCCTGTCGATCTTCCCCGACCTCAGCCCCGAACTCGTCGCGTCCGTCCTGCTCACCCGCAACGGCTACGACAGCATTCAGGAGGCCGAGGCCGAGATGATGGCACTGCTGCTCGCAGAAGCCATCGGCTCCGACGAAGGCACCACCCGCCAGGCCCGCAACGTCTTTCGCACCCTCACCTTCCCCGTGCGCAAGGTTCTCGGCTGGAGGAAGGCGGCATGAGCGGAGTCCTCTACCACTTCATCCCCGCCGCCCTGGTCGTCATCGCCCTGTGGCGCCTGCCAGCCGCCATCCGTTCTGGGCGCGCCGCCCGGTCCCTGTGCATCACCATCGGCACCCTCGGACTGGCCCTGGGCACCGGCGCCATCAAGATGCAGCTGCACCACGCGGTAACCGGTTCGTCGGTGCTGGCGAAGCACCTGCTCGGAATCGCCAGCATCGCCTTCCTCCTGGACTACCTCTACGCAGTCCACGGCCGAGGGCCCCGCGGACGCGCCCGCCCCAACCTTCCCCTGGCCGCCGTCGCCGCCGCGACCATGACGCTGCTGTTCTTCTTCGCACTTCCCCGCGATCCCGTCCCGGACCCGAACTTCCTTCTGGATATCCACCAGGGCGAACCACCCGTCGTGATCTACCAGGCGATCTTCTATGCCTACCTCGGTACCGCCATGGCGCTCGGCGCCAAGACCTTCGCCAGCGCCCGTCGCGCCATCCCCCGAGGAATCGTCAGGGCCGGCGTCACCTTCCTCACCGTCGGCTGCGCCCTCGGCGCCCTCTACGTCGCCGAACGGCTCCCCTACACCGTCCTCGGCACCGGGCTCGCCCACAACCCGATGTTGGACGCCCTGTTCGACGGCACCGTCGCAACGTCGATCTTGCTGATCATCATCGGCCTGATCCTGCCGCCCGTGCGCGGCCTGGTCCGCTATGTCCGAGACCAGCACACCATGTGGGTCCTTCATCCCCTCTGGTCGGCGGTCGTCACCGAGTTCCCGAACCTCAACCTCGGTGAGCGCCGGTCCCGACTGCGTGAGCTCTTCGTCTGGGGTGACCGGACCATCGACGTCGCCCACAATGCCTTCGCGATTCGTGACGCCTTCCTGAACCTCGGTATCGGCGCCGCGAGCCAGGACGCCACCACCGATGCGATCATGGCCCGGGCCGCCCTGCGCCGGCACACGGTCGACGTTCAGATCTCCGGCCGCAGTCCCATCAGCCAGGCACTCCGAGCACCCTCCAGCGACATCCGATGGGCGAAGAACGTCGCCCGCGCCTACAACAAAACGAGCAGATGACCACCACCACCGACACCCCGCGCCCCCTGGCACTCCTCGGCCGCCGACTCAGCGACTGGGCAGACCCGAAGAACACCATCGTCGCGGTCAGCCTGGCGATCGGCTGCGGCCTCTACGGCTGGCCCGGCCTTGGCTGGGCAGCCATCGCGATCGCCTTCGCCGCGGTCATCCCGATGATCTACATCGTGTACATCGAGGGCAACGGCACCTGGGCCGACCGCCACCTGACCGACCGCGTACGCCGCATCACCGTCCTGCCAGTCATCAGCGGCTCCGTCGCCGCCGGCCTGGCACTCCAGGCCGCCACCAGCGCCCCGCGCCCGCTCATCGCGATGACCGCCGCCATGTGGGCCACCATCACCGCCGTGTGGCCCATCACCGTCCTGGCCAAGTACAAGATCTCCGTCCACGCCGCCGTCACCGCCGGCTCCTTCGCGATGCTCGCCCAGGCCTACAACCCGTGGTGGCTCCTCGGATTCGTCTTCGTCGCGCTGCTCGGCTGGGCCCGTGTCACCGTCCGCGAGCACACCGTCTCCCAGACCATCACGGGCGC
Source organism: Kitasatospora sp. NPDC059803 (assembly GCF_042732255.1). Lineage (NCBI taxonomy): Bacteria > Bacillati > Actinomycetota > Actinomycetes > Kitasatosporales > Streptomycetaceae > Kitasatospora > Kitasatospora sp. NPDC059803. The sequence goes on from NZ_JBHWIJ010000100.1 coordinate 15,183, forward strand.
CGTTCTCGGTACCATCGTCGCCGGCGGCGTCTACATGCTCATCGCCTGAACCCACACGCGCCAGAGCCGCCGACCGACAGGCCACCGCGCACCACCGGCCACATGCAAGGAGCCCTGGGCGAGACGCCCAGGGCTCCTTGCACTTCATGGCGGAAGTCGTCCCGACCGAGGCGAACCCCGGAAAGTCATACCGGCGCGGCCTCGATCCCCACAGGCCCAGTCTCCTCCGGCGCGTCCGGCTCACCAGCCGGCACGAACCTCGACGCCGAAGAACGCTCCGCAAGGAGCCGCTTCACCTGGGCGGCCGGCACTCCCACCGCCAGGGCGATGTCACGCGTCGTTGCCCGCCGCAAGGCCAGGGCTACGACGGCCTCACTCACTGCCGCCGCGTGGGCGGCCTTGGTAGCCCGGACCTTCTCCAGCTCCGGCGTCACCGGGGTGATCATTACCTCGGCGGTCACGCCCACGAGGGCAAGTCCTGCCTGGGTGTTCTCGCCCACCTTCGTCAGCGTCTTGCCGTGGCTATACACGCCGTGCTCGGGGACGTGCACCGTCCACTCCCGGCCGCGCCGGGTGGCCCGGCACTCGATGGTCTCGGTCACGTCGTGCTCCCCATGCCGTCGATGACCTGCTGTACGAGCGCATCCGGGATGGGGGTGGGCAAGACCACTTTCCGGCTGCCGATCTGGTACAGCGTGTGTGTTCCGCTGCTGCTGACCATGGTGACGGTGAGCCCCAACCGGCGGGCCGCGGCACGGATACGCAGCAGCGGACCGCCCGCCCCCGCACCCGCACGCAGGCCCGCGGTGACCTGCTGGGCCTGCTTCCACTCCAGCAGGCTGACCACCGGCTCGTGCACGATCTCCGGCGACCACACCCACTCCGAGATCGCGTTCCACCGGGAGAAGCCGGCCTTGCCGGTACGGGACGCCTTCCTGTTGTAGACCTGGTAGCCGCTCAACTTGGGGTTGGCTATCAGGCCCTCGACCAAGGAGTGCGTCCACCGGCGGTCGATCATCGGGTACCGGTCGGGTTCCGCCTCCAGGATCGCGATGATGTCCGCCGCCTTCAGGTGCTCCTCCCGGCGCAGCCGGCACAGCTCGCGGGCCGCATCGAACCGACGCAGGTCCGGATGGGGGGCCAACTTCTTCTTCTCCCGCGCTACGCCCAACCGCCCCTTCTCCGGTACCGGGGCGTCCAGGTCGACCACCGCGACGTACGGGTAGGGCGGCGCGCCATGGTTCCACCCGGCGATGGCGTGCTGGACCTGGCCGCCCATCGACATCTCCATCATCGCCGTCCGGTAGAGCTCCGCGTCGACCTGGCCGTAGCGGCGGGTGCGCAGCCGTCCGGATTCGGTGCCGCCGACCGGTTCGTTGGCGTACACCACCTCTACCCCGGCCTTCTGCAGCTCGTGTTCCACGCTGAGGCTCGTCAGCATGGCGCGTGCCACACGGTCGGAGCGCTCGGCCAGGGCGTGGGTGATGCCCAGGTCACCGGCCCGGTCCACCAGGTCCTGGAGTCCTCCGTCCCTGGGGGTCGGTACGTTGAGTGCGTCGTACATCGCCTGCGGCCCGAGGCCCCGGAGCTCCGGAGCCAACATTCCGCTTTCAACGTCCCAGAAGTACGCGACGAACTCCTCGCCGGCCTCCAGGCGTTCGGAGGCGAGTCTGACCTGCCGGGGTATGGACGACGCGGGGTTCTGGGTTCCGTCCTTGGTGGAGACGCGGCCGACGAACACCGAGCAGCGGGGGCGCAGGTCCGTTCGTACGAAGGCCTGCAAGTCGCTGAGGTCGATGGGCGGTCCGAATTGAGAGCTCATGGCCCTTCCTGGGTACTTTGGGAACTCGACGGTGAAGGGCGGCCGACCGGGGCGCGGTGGGCCGCAGACGGGATGTCAGACCAGGTAGTTGCGGCGGCGGTAGACGTCCCCGGCGCTGCAGAGAAAGACCGACGTACTCAGTCGAGCGAAGAGCGCAGGGGGTAGCGCTTCGCGGTCGGCTCGGGCTCGTTGTCGGCCGGCAGGGACATCGCGGCAAGCATCCGCAGGGCCGTCGGGCCGTCAAGCTCCTCCGCGGTGACGTTCACCGCGGCGGTGCCGTCTCCGTTCGCGCGGACGTAGGCAACCCCGGTCGGCCACTTCACCCACCCAGCGCCCGGCCGGGAGCCAACAGCCACCCGGTGGTCGCCGACTATGGCCCCGATCTGGGCGAGAAGGTCGGCGAGCTCGGACTTCGCTTGCTCGGTTCGGGCGGCCAGGCGGGCGTCGCGGTCTACCCAGGCGGGTGCCAGGGTGCCTCCTACCTTCTCGGCGAGCGCGGGCAAGTCGTCGAGCGTGCCTTCAAAGCGGCCGAAGTGCCCCTCTACGCCAGGCCACACCCGGTCGCTGTTCAGCTGGGGCCGCAGGTTGACGGAGCCGGATTCGGAGGTCTCGACGAAGATGGTCAGATCATTCGGGCCGTACAACAGGGCACCGCGCGGGTCCAATATGGATTCGGCCCACCAGGCGTCGCCAAGATACTTGGCGATCCTGCGGCTGGCGTTGAGAGCGGAGATCACGATGGGTTCCTCTCGGAGCCAGGCCGGCTGGCAGTGTGACTGCCGACCGGCCGGGAGGGTCAGGGTCAGGGTCAGGGTCAGGCGGCCAGGGTGTAGCGGCCGCGGTAGGTGTCGGCGGCCAACTGGCTGACGTACTGGGCGAGGACATCGCCGATCTGCCAGTCGGTGAGAGGGCCGCGGCGGACCGCTTCCTCGTACACCTCCGCCATCGACACGTCCGGCTTGATCCGGTGCCGCACAGCGGCCTCCAGGGCGACGTACCGGGCGGCCAGGGCCAGGCGCAGCCGGGCGGCGCGCACCAGGTCCTCGAACCCGGCGAGGATGCAGAACGTGCAGCTCAGGCGCGGCATGCCCATGTCGTAGGCGGGGTGGTACTCGGCGCCGGCCGCCGCGATGCTGCGCCACACCTTCGCCGTGCTGTACGCGTGCACCGGATTCCACTGCAGGACGATCCGCTTGCCGCTGCTCGCGCGCCGGTCGATCGACAGCAGCTCCCGCTTCGCACGGGCCGGCGACTCCTCCGCCCGGAAGCCCATCACCGTCAGCAGCAGCGCGGGACGGCCAAGGTCCCCGAGGTCGACGGTCACCTCGGTGAACACCACAGCCAGGACGTCGCGCTTGAGCGAGGAGGTGCACAGGCGCCGCTTGGCGTCGGGAAACATGCCGCGGGCCTCGACCATGCCGATGAAGCCGCCGGCCCGGGCGCGGACGGTCAGCGGGACGCCGAAGAACGCGGCGTGCCGCTCGACCAGTTCACGGGTGCCCGGCCATTCGGCTTCCCCGAGGTCGGCGTGGACCATCATCACCCGGTCGACGGTGCCGCTCTGCTGCGCCGCGTCCATGACGACGATCGCGGCTGCCAGGCTGTCCTTGCCGCCGGACGTCTGGATCAGGGTGCGGTCGGCGAGCGCGAGCAGCACCGCGTGGGCGGTGCGGGACTTCGGACAGCGGCGGCACACCGAGTCCCGGGCGCCGAGCGCCCCGGCCGGGCCGAGCGTGGTGCGCCCGCACAGCGACACCGTGGGGCCACGGCCGGGCGAAGGCAGGTGAAGCACGGTGGAGCCCGAACTTCGAAGCAAAAAGGGGCAGTTCATCAGTGGGTGTCCTTTCGGCGGGCGGAGTGCTCTCCCCGCGGCGGGTTCGTGTCGACGGGAGGTTCAGCCGACGAGGTAGCGGGCTTCCTCCCGCGCCCACTCGACGGCCTCAGCGGTGCTGGGGAACACGAGGCTGCTGGTTTCCAGCCGGGGGTCGTCCTGGTCGACGCGGCGGGTGCCGGCGGTGGCCACGTACACGGTGCAGTCGCCGTACACGTACTTGTCGACGCTCGACCAGTACCGGTCGCAGTGTTCGGCGTTGTCCGCAACGTCCTCGTCGTGGACCCGGACGGCGCGTACGAGCTCACGGTGCGCGCCGTTGTGCAGCAGAGCGGCCCGCAGGCCGTCGACGGGCGGGGCGTCCTCTGGCGTCGGCGTGTGCGTCCACCCCTTCGTCAGGTACGCCTCGGCGAGGAACTCGCTGCTGTGCACCCGGCCGGCGACGGCGGGCGGCGCGAGCCGGGACGGCGGGCGGACACCGGCCCACAGGCCCGAGGTGGTGACGCCATCGGACCAGCACTGCCACCCCGCCCCGACATGGGTCACGGTGACGTCGGGGACGACGATGACCTGTCCGCCCAGCCGGTCGCACTCCTTCGGGTGGTCGGTGACGATCACGCCCATCTGGCAGGTCAGGACGTAGCGGGCCGGCACGTAGCTCTCGGTGCGGTACATCAGTGGGTCCTTTCAAGATCAGGTGATTCGGGGTGCCCCGAACGGGCGGGGCACCCCGGGTGGTCGACGGCCGGTCAGCTGGCGGGGAGGAAGGCGCCGCAGTGGTGGGAGCCGCAGCGGTGGTGCTCGCGGGCCCACAGGCCGCAGTGCTCGCACGGCGCGTGGCCTTCTGCATCGGCCGGCGTCGCCAGCAGCACCGGGCGCGGTTCGACGGCGACGCCGTACGGGAACGTCAAGCGGATCGAGCCGTCCGGCTCCAACGCGGCCGCGGCGCCGTACTCGCGGATCACGCGGCCCAGCTCGGCGGAGAACCAGGCGCCGGACCGCAACACCCGACTGTCCTCCCGGGGGTGCGGGTGGTCCACCAGGTAGGCCACGGCGGTGGCGTCCTCCGGCCCGGCCGGACGGCCGTCGCCGGGCCGGTACGGGTGCAGCGGCAGGTAGCGCGCGGCCAGCGCGCCGGTGGAGATGTAGACAGCCCCGGTCTCGGTCACCGCCGCCCTGGTGAACGGCTGCTGCCTCATCTGCTCGCGCACGATGCCCAGCACCCGGCCCCGGGGAATCATCTGCGGCTCGTCGGCGGCCGGCTGCTCCCAGCGCAGGCCGTTGCGCACCTCGATGAGGAAGTCGCCGAAGGGCAGTTCAGCGGGGACGGGCCACAGCGCGTTCGGGCTGAGCTGACGCCCCGGCATGGCGTCGTAGACGGTGCTCCCGGCGGGGATCGGGTCCGCAACGGCCAGCGGCTGGAAGGCGGGCTCAGGCTGCCCGATCCGGCCCACGACCCCGGGAAGGGCCCGGTCCGGCTCGCCGGGCGTCGTCCGGGTCGGGTCGTGGTCGGGCTTGCTGGCGAGGCTGTCCAGCGCGGCCCTGACCCGGTCGAGGGTCTTGCCCGCCCCGTCGACTTCGGCCCGAGACGCCTCCCCGCCCCCGGCGATGTTGAGGAAGTTGGTCGCGTACTCGGCGATCATGCGCATCACGTTCGGGCTCCCGGTGACGACCACCGACCGTGCCCGGCCCCGGGTGACCTCCTCGCTGTTCTCGTATGCCAGGCGCAGCGCCTTGCACATCGGGTCCACGTCGTCGTCGCCGAGGATCGCACCGGTGCCGCTCAGCCACTCGGCGAACGCGCCGGGCAGGCTCACGGCCCGGGTGGCGCTCGCCAGCGCGGTGCGGGCGATCTCCGCGAGCTCCCGGCCGGCCGCCTCCAACGGCGTCCACAGGACCACCGGGCTCTCGTCCTCGTCCTCGTTCGGCTCGAAGCGCCGGAGCAGCCACTCTCCGGTCGGCTCGCCGCCGGCGGCGACGTCGATGCTCACCATGCCGGAGTCGCGCTCCTCCTCGGGGTTGCCCTCGATGTGCATCCGGATGCCGGAGGGGTGGGCGAGGAACGCGGCGCCGTGCTGCTCGCCGGCGGCCCACGCGGGCCCGAGGGTGGCCGATGCGGCGCGGGCGAGGTCGATCAGGCCGAAGGGTGCTTCGACCTGGTAGAGCGGGGCGTTCGGCTTGGTCAGGCTCACGGTCATGGTGCGGGTGTCCTTTCGGTGGGGCGCCGGAGTGCTCTCCCCGACGCCCCATAACTGTAACATCGAAAATGATTATCCGAACAGGGTGGCGTGCATCACAACGCCCTTCGCCGCGAGGAGGGTTACTCCTCCGGCGTCCACGTGATCAGGCCGCCCCCGAGACGCCACGACCGGATCGCACCGACTCCGTTCGCCTCCACTCGGGCGAAGTCGAACGACAGCAGGACCTCCACCTCCAAGGCCGCCCACTTCCGGTCCAGCACCTGGTCGGCCTCCACGCCCCCGCCGGGCAGGGTGACCACCGCCCGCCACCGCGTTCCACGGTTCGACATCAGCGCCCGCGCGCACTGCCGGGCCACGTCCGCGTGCTCTCGCCGCAGGTCCAGGAACTCATTCGGCACCGCGTACGGCGTCCACTGCTCCGCCTCCGGTTCGCCGGCCTGACGCCGGTACAGCTGCCTCTCCCCGAGCCACAGCGAGCCGTCGCCGCCGACCACCACCGGGACACGCCGCCGGCTGGCCGACCCCACGGCCTCCGCAACGTGCTGCGCCAGCACGTACCCCCCCAAGCTGGCCTCGCTCATGTTCCACACGCCGAAGTCCCAACGGCCGTCCAGGACCGGCATCGGAACCGGCAGGACGCTGCGGTCCGCCTTGGTGATCACCCCTGTCTCCCGGTGCCGGGCTTTCCCGTCTTCGACCCGCTGTTCCACCGTGCTGAGCAGCAGCAGCGTCGACCGGTCGGGGGAGTAGCGCACCGCGTACCGGTTCGCCACCAGGAACCGCCGCAGCTGTTCCGTCATCGCCAACCGTTCCGCGACCACCACCGCCTGATCCTCGGACGGCGACGGCAGCCGGTGCCACCACACCCGCACCGTCGCGCCCTCCACCTCGCTACCCGGCCTCACCGAGGCCACCGAGAACCCCGGCCGGCCGCCCTCCCGCCACACGGGGAACTGGCCCTTCTCCGCCAGAAGCTTCGTCGCCAGGCGAACCCCCGGCCGGACCACCGGACCGGCGACCACCACTGCATCCGGATCGAACATGAAGACCTCCAAGTTGTGAAGTAGCTGTGCTTTTTGCGACTTTTGCGACCGCCTCAACGCGCGCACGCGCACGCGCGAGGCAGTTCGGGGGATGGCGAATCCGGCAGCGGCCTACGCGAGCGGGCGCAGCAGGTGGCAGTGCAGGTAGCAGTACAGGCCGCTGTGGACGTCCGGACCCGCCCACTCCGTGGCCCGCGCATACCCGAGTCCACGCACCACGTCTTCGGCTTCGGCGAGCGTGGTGGCCGGGTCCGTGTCGAACGGATCGGAGATGCCGGAGCGCTTGTCCCGCCTGATCGTGACCTCGTGCTCGACCGGGTTGAAGTAGGCGCTGTACCGCAGGCCCTCGTCATTGAAGAAGCGGGCGCTGTTCGGGATGTAGGCCGGCCGCCGGGAGTTGAGGGCGTCGGCGAGCGCGGCCGCCAGCGGCGCAGGGTCCAACGACGCGCCTTCGCCGCACTCGGGCTGCCCGCACGCGGGGTCGGTGCAGCGGTGGAAGACGACGATCACGTCGTCGTCTTCATCGGGGGCGTACAGCTGGCAGTGCAGGGCTTCCAGCTTCTCGCCCTTCTCGGGGAAAACCTCGTCGCAGTCGATGAGCGCGTAGGTGATGCCCGGGCCCTGGACGAAGACCTGGTCGCCGCCGCCGTCCGCCGGTGCCACGACGGCCGGAAGGCCGGCGGCGTGCTGGGCGGCCAGGATCTGAGCGGTCGCGGGGTGGAGCTGGTCACGCATTCGGGTGTCCTTCCGGTGGTGCCGGGTGCTGTCCCAGCGGTGGGGCTGCGCCCCGGGGCCGATGCCGCCCCAGGGCGCAGCGGGGTTGGTCAGCTGGCGGTGGCGGGCAGCCTGGTCGAGGTGAGCCAGGTGTGCAGGGTGGTGAGCGCGAGCAGCGTGCGGTCCAGCGGAACGCGTTCGAGGCTGACGCGTGCGGTGCCGTTGTTGAGCCGGAGGACGTGGTGGGCGGCGGGGGTGCCGTCCTCGTGGCTGATGAAGTGGATGTGGCCGGGGTGGGCGTCGGTGATGCTGCCGGTGCGGCCGCTCGGGCTGCTGGGGCTCTCGTAGCGCCGGGGGTCGGGGTCGAGTGCTGCGTTCACCAGGGTGTCGGCGTCCTCTTCGGGCAGGACGGTGCTGATCCACACGTCGTGGCCGTTGGTGATGACGGTCTCCAGGGAGCGGCCGGGGCCTTCCCACTGGAGGCAGACGCGGCCGGCGATCGGGCCCTCGTATGGGTTGACGATGCCGCCGGGGAAGCGGTCGAGGACCAGCTGAGTGACTGCGTAGTCGAGGTGGGCGCGGGCCTCGCTGACGGCGTGTTCGAGGTTGCGGTCGGCGGTCTGCTGCGTCGTGGGCATGGGTGTCCTTTCGGTTCGGCGGGAGCTGCCCCGCCACTGCCGCAACTGTAACAACGAAAATGGTCAGCGCAAGACCATCGGCCAAGTTTGATGAGATTCATTTCCGATGTTGCAGTTATGGCGTTGGGGCCCTACGGTGGGAACCACACCGGCCGGTCACCACCGGCCCCGGCGGGAGAGCCCCCGCCACCACCGAAAGGACACCTCCGATGCGCAGCACCACCACGCCCGAACCCACCCGCAAGGCCCGCCTTCGCCGCCGACTGCGCCACCTACGCGAAGCCCGACGCGCCATCAAGGCCGTCGCCACCAACGGGGTGCGATCCCTCTCCACCCACCTGATCGCACGCGGCATGCACCCCGACCACGCCCACCGCTACAACGGCGCCGCCACCCGCAAGGCCAACAAACTCGGCCTGCTCTCCGCCGGAGTCCTCACCCGGATCATCCCCACCCCCAAGGGCCCCCGCCCCCAGGACGTCACCCTCTACACCCACCAGCAGGTTGACGACCTTCTGGCCATCTACCGGCCCGCGAAGAACCGCCAGAACCGCGACGCGATCGACGCGTTCGACCGGATCGCCGGCGGCCCGCTGCGCCCCGCGCACGCCCTCACCGCCTGACCCGCCCGCCGAACGCCACCCCGGAACCGATCACCGCCCGGCCCCGCCCCAACCAGGGAGAAACCCCTCGTGCTGCTGCGCCTGCTCGCCGTCGCCGTCCTCATCGCCCCGGCCCCGCTCACCGACCAGCCCATGCGCGTCGCCATCCACATCGGCCCCACCGGCACCATGACCGTCGCCCGTGTCCTGCCGGAACCCGCCTGCGCCACCGCCAGCGACGCCCTGACCATCGCCCTCCTCAACCAGGGCTTCGAGTCCTACGGCGTCAACGCCCCCACCCCCGCCAAGGCTGCCGCGATCGTTCACCACCTCTACGCCACCGATCAGGCCCCCGACCCCGACGACTACCCGCCCGCCGCGAACTGCTGACCCCGGCCACTCGCCGCCGAAGGAACCCTGGGCAGCTCGCTGGCGATCGACCTCTGACCCGCTCGGGGGCCCGGCCCGACAGCTCCGGGCCCCCGTCGACGCGACACAACGCCCCACGGCGCAGCACCCTCCACCCTGCGCCGCCCCGTTCGGAGAGCACCGAACGCCCCAGTGAAAGGACGCCCGCCATGACCCCGGCCAACGAAGTCAGGCCCGGTGCGGTCGTTGAATACCGCGACGGCGGTCTGATGCTGGTCGCCACCAGCGAGACCGCGAACAGCCGGTGGATCGGCCGCCGCCACTTCCTCCACGGTGCCGTCCTCACCCTCCCCGCCGCCGGCCCCGGCCCGTGGCGCGTCGGAGGCCCGGTCGAGCGTGTGACCACGCCCCGCACCCGCATTGCCGTGCACGAGCAACGCGCTGCTCCCGGCCGATGCCCCTGTACCGCCCACACCCGCTGAACCGAAGGAGCTCACCGTGCCGGACTGGACGCGCATGCAGCCCGCCGACTTCGACGCCGACGTTGCGCCGCCGCTGTTCACCGCGACGGCCGTCGCCCGCCCGGTGCCCGCCGTCGCCGACGACTTCGGCACCGAGGCCCTGTTCGGCACGTCCGTCCCGCCCCGGCCGGCGGCCGCCCCGCCCAAGCCCCGGTCGGTCCCGGCGCCCGACAACCCGCTGTTCTGACCACCCACCACGCCGAGGAGTATCGCCATGTCCACTGCCCTGCCGTCCGATCTCGCCAGCCTGGCCGCGTGCCTGCTGCCGTCTGAACTCGCCGTCCTGGTCGAATGCCTGGCCCCGGTCGGCGCCCACATCGCCAACCCCGGCCCGGACCCCTCGGCGGTCCCGCGCATCGATGTCGTCTTCGACCAGGACGACGATGCGGGCGAGACGAACATCCGGGTGTTCGTCGACGGCAACCCGATCCACTGGCGCCACCACACGCACAGCGACACCGAACCGCTCGTCCGCTTCCACGTCCTCGACTCCGGTCCGTTCGACGAACTCCAGCCCCACGCGTGGGCGCAGCAGGCCATGGCGGCCGCGCGCCACGCACCCGACGGCGTGCGCTCGTACATCGCCGCCCGTGTGCTGGAGTACCACCAGCCCGAGCGGGGGGACGGATGCCTCCTCGGCCTGACCGGCGACCCCGGCCCGGCTGGCTCGGGCATCAGCACCTCCGGGCTGGACAACCTTCCCGCTCTGACGCTGCTCCAGCTTCGCTGCCTCATCTCGGAGAAGCTGGAAGCGCACTACCTCGACGACGTGAAGGCGGCCATGCGCGACGCGTTGAAGGGCGTCGAGGTCGCCGGGGTGCCGGTGAGCGAGGTCGACATACCGGCAGAACGGGTGGGTGGCCCGGCAGGCTGGCTTGCCTACGATCGTTCGAAGGTCCGGTTCCGGTGCGGCGGGTCCGCCTGGATGACCATCGACCTCCGCGACTTCCAGCCCCTGCGGGACGCTCTGGGGGCGCTGGTCGGCGTCGCGCCGATCGAGGACGACGATGACGTGGACCCCGATCTGACCTTCGACCTCAGGTGAGCGCGGCCGGCGGGCGGGGGCGGCGCCGGGCGGGGGGGGGCGGCCGCCCGCCCCCCCCCCGCGCTAAAAA
>NZ_JBHWIJ010000101.1:0-20715 GCF_042732255.1 Kitasatospora sp. NPDC059803
GGGTTGAGGATGCCCGCCGGGTCGAGTTCGGCCTTGACGGCGCGCAGGATGCGCACGCCGAGCTCGCCGATCTCGTCGCTCATCCAGGGCCGGTGGTCGGCGCCGACGGCGTGGTGGTGGGTGATGGTGCCGCCGGCGGTGACGATGGCGTCGCCGGCGGCGCGCTTGGCGGCGGCCCACCGGGTGAGCGGGTCCTCGCCGAGGGCGGCGACGACGGTGAAGTAGAGCGAGGCGCCGGTCGGGTAGACGTGCGAGATGTGGCAGAGGACGAGGGCGCCGGGCAGGGCGGTGGTGAGGGCCTCGGTGACGGCGGTCCGCAGCTGCGGGAGCCGGCTCCAACTGGTCGCGGTCTCCAGGGTTTCGCAGAGGGCGCCGGCGCTGAGCAGGGAGTCCCGCAGGTAGGGGGCGTTGAAGCGGCCGTGTTCCCAGGCCCGGGCGGGGGCCTCGCCGACAGACGTGGCGCCGGCGGCGAGCAGGGTGTCGCGGGTGAGCCGGTGGCGGGTGGCGACCTGTTCGGCGGTGCCTTCGAAGACGGTGACGGCGAGGCAGCCGGTGATGGCGGGGGCGCCGCCGATCTGTTCGGTCGTGGCGAGGTTGACCATCGTCTCGGCCTCGTCGGAGAGCCGGATGACGGTGGGGCCGGTGCCGGCCTGTTCGACGGCGCGCAGGGCGGCGCTGCCGGTGGCGAAGTCGGGCAGGCTCCAGGCCTCGTAGGCCTTGACGGCGGGCAGCGGGTGAACGCGCAGGCGGACGGCGGTGATGACGCCGAGGGTGCCTTCGGAGCCGAGGAAGAGCTCGCGCAGGTCGGGGCCGGCGGCGGAGGCGGGGGCGCGGCCGAGGTCGAGCACACCGGCGGGGGTGACGACGCGCAGACCGCGGACCATCTCGTCGAAGCGCCCGTGGCCGGCCGAGTCCTGGCCGGAGGAGCGGGTGGCGGCGAAGCCGCCGAGGGTGGCGTAGCGGAAGCTCTGCGGGTAGTGGCCGAGTTCGTAGCCGCGCTCGGCGAGCAGGGCCTCGGCGGCGGGGCCGGTGAGGCCGGCGCCGAGGACGGCCTCGCCGGAGGTCTCGTCGAGGTCGTGGAGCCGGTCGAGGCGGCGAGCAGTCCCTTGATGTCCGCGGACAGCTCCTTGGCGAGGGCCGGGTCGCCCCAGGCGTCCCACTTCATCGGGGGGAGCGGCAGCGCGGCGCCGGCCGGTCCCGCTTGCGTCTCAGATGCCATGCGTTACAGTTTCACACATCATGTCAAGTAGTAACGCCGAGCCCCCTGGCAGTCCCGCGCGCAGCACCGACGACGCGATCCTGGACGCCGCCGCCGACCTGATCGTCCATCTCGGCGTGCGCCGAACGCAGTTGGCGGAGATCGCCCGCCGCGCCGGGGTCAGCCGGCCGACCGTCTACCGGCGCTGGCCGGACGTCCGGGCGGTGATCGGCGCCCTGCTCACCCGGGAGATCCGGGCCACCCGGGAGGGCGTCGCCCTGACCCTCGGGGGCGACGGCGCCCCGATCGGCCGGGAGGCCTTCGTGGACGGGGTCGTCGAGGTGGCCGTCCGGCTGCGGGACCACCCGGTGCTCGGCGCGCTGCTGCGCTCCGCCGACTCCGACCTGCTGCTGGAATACGTCGTCGAGCGGCTCGGCACCAGCCAGCGCGGCCTGCTGGAGGCGCTGCGGGCCGGCATCGAACAGGGGCAGGCGCACGGTTCGATCCGGTCAGGGGAGCCGGTCGAACTGGCCGCCATGGTCCTGCTGATCGCCCAGTCCACCGTCCAGTCGCACCGCATGGTCGCCTCCCTGCTGCCGGAGGCCGCCTGGCGGCGCGAACTGACCAGAGCACTGAACGGATACCTCGCGCCATGACCTTGACGCCCGCCGGATCCTCCGCCGCTCGCTCCGCCACTCCTTACGCCGGCTCCAGCCGACTCGACGCCGGCCGGCGCCGGGCGGAACTCGAAGCGCTGGGGGACCGCCCGCGGGTCGACCTGCTGGTGATCGGCGGCGGCGTCACCGGCGCCGGGGTGGCCCTGGACGCCGCCTCGCGCGGGCTGCGCACGGTGCTGGTCGAGTCCCGCGACCTGGCGTTCGGCACCAGCCGCTGGAGCTCCAAGCTGGTGCACGGCGGCCTGCGCTACCTCGCCTCCGGGCGGATCGGGGTGGCCCGGGAGAGCGCGATCGAGCGCGGCGTGCTGATGACCCGCACCGCCCCGCACCTGATCCGCGCGCTGCCCCAACTGGTGCCGCTGCTCCCGGGGTTGCTGCGCCCCGGGCAGGCCTCGCTGATCCGGGTGGGCTTCCACGCCGGGGACGCGCTGAGGCTCAGTGCCGGGACGCCGGGCGCGCTGCTGCCCCGGGTGCGCCGGATCGGCGCCGCGCGGACGCGGCAGCTGGTGCCGGGCGTGCGGACCGCCGGACTGTCCGGCGCGCTGGTCGCGCACGACGGCCAACTCGTGGACGACGCACGGCTGGTGGTGGCGCTGGCGCGGACCGCGGCGCAGTACGGCGCCACCGTGCTGACCAGGGTGCGGGCGGAGTCCGTGACGGGCGGCTGCGCCCGGCTCACCGACACCGTCACCGGGCAGTCGCTGACCGTCGAGGCCGGCGCGGTGGTCAACGCCACCGGCGTCTGGGCGGGCGAGGTGGACCCGTCGATCAGGCTGCGCCCCAGCCGGGGCACCCACCTCCTGGTGGACGCCGCCGCGCTCGGCCACCCGACCGCGGCGCTCACCGTGCCGGTGCCCGGTTCGACCAGCCGCTTCGTCTTCGCGCTGCCCCAGCAGCTCGGCCGGGTGGCGATCGGGCTGACCGACGAGGACGCGCCCGGTCCGATCCCGGACGAGCCGCAGCCCGCCGAGGGGGAGCTCGCCTTCCTGCTCGACACCGTCAACGCCGCCCTGAACACCGCGCTGACCAGGGCGGACGTGCGCGGCGCGTACGCGGGGCTGCGGCCGCTGATCGACACCGGGGGCGGCAGCACCGCCGACATCTCCCGGGAGCACGCGGTGCTGGAGTCGCCGTCCGGGCTGGTCACGGTGGTCGGCGGCAAGCTCACCACCTACCGGCGGATGGCCGAGGACGCGGTGGACGCCGCCGTCCGGCTGCGCGGCCTGCCGGCCCGGGCCTGCTGGACGGCCCGCCTGCCGCTGGTCGGGGCCCCGACCCACCGGGACAGCCGTCCGCTCCCGGCGGGCGCCGTGCCCGGCTCGCTGCTCGCCCGCTACGGCGGATCGTCCCAGGAGGTGGTGGCCGCCGGGGAGTTGACGCCGATCGCGGAAGGCCTGGACGTGACGCGCGCCGAGGTCGCCTACGCCGTCACGCACGAGGGCGCGCTGGACGTCGCCGACGTGCTCGACCGCCGGACCAGGATCGGCCTGGTCGCCGAGGACGCCGAGCGGGCCCGCAAGGCGATCGAGGAGATCGTGACGGAGGTCCGGGACGGCAGCCGGGAAGGCTAGGGAAGGCTGGGGAGGGCTGGGGAGGGCTAGGGGAACGGCACCAGGTCGGGTTCGACCCAGGTCGTGCGGGCCTGGTCGCTCGTGAGGGTCTCGGGGCGGTAGTGGCGGGCGAGCAGGTCCTTGTCGAGCAGCTCGGGGTGACGGGCGGCGAAGTCCTCGAAGTCGGTTGCGGCGTCGGCGCGGTGGGCCACCAGCTCCATCCAGGCCCGGGTCATGGTGACGTGGAACTTCTGTGGCGCCCCGGCCTTGGCGGCGGTGCGGCGGATGCCGTCGCCGACCAGGTCGAGGGCGGTGGCGCTGCCGTGGCGGCGGACGGCGAGCCAGCTGAGCCGGACGTGCTGACGGTGGCCGAAGCGGTCTGCGCCGGCCATCACCTCGCGCAGCAACTCGCCGAAGGGGTCGGGGGTTTCGGGAGTTTCGGGGGAGCTCATGAGGAGGCCTTCGTCAGGGCCCGGAGGGTGGCGTGGAAGCCGTCTACCTGGGCGGGGGAGAGGTTGCCGAGTGCGCGGCGTTCGAGGTCGGCGACGGTCTGCCGGATGGTGTCGGCGGTGATTCGGCCGGTGGGGGTGAGCTCGATCAGTACCGAACGGCGGTCCCCGGCGCGGGTGCCGCGGGTGATGTGGCCGCGGCGTTCCAGGCGGTCCAGGACGCCGGTCAGCGTGGTCGGCCGGGTGCCGACGGCGGTGCCGAGCTCGGAGACCGTCCGGCCGCGCCCGTCGGCGAGGTTGGCGAGGGCGTTGATCTCGGAGGCGGTCAGGTCGAGGTCGACCAGCTCGGTGGCGAGCAGGTGGAGCGTGGCGTGGGTCGCGCGCTGGAGCGCGAGCAGTGCGGACTGCTCGCCGGACGCTTCGGTTTCGAACTTCACGTTTTCGGATAGTACGGTTTCGTACTATCGGCGGGCAAGTCGCCCGGGAGGCGGCGCTCAGCGCGCCGCGCGCTCCGGCATCGGGTGCTCGGCTCCCGCGACCTCCAGGAGGCAGGAGTACGGGTGCTCGGCCGCGCCCGTGCGGTCCAGCCGTACCGAGAGCGGCAGCGGCGGCTCCTCGGCGAGTTGGGCGGCGAGCGTCAGCGGGTAGACGCCGTGCCCGTGGACGCGGTGGAAGGCGCATTCCTTGCCGTCCACCAGCAGCTCGGTCTCGGTGATCCAGCCGGAGCGGACGTTGACGGTGACCGAGTGCCCGGCCTGGTCGAAGTGGAAGCTGTACCGCTGGCGCATGGGGAACCTCCCGCGCGGGGGCCGCCGGTCGGGGCGGACCAGGGGATCCACCGCCAGTCTAGGGTGGCCACCGGGCCTCGGCCCGGCGGGTGCGGCGGCCGGGGTGGCGGGTGGTTCCCGGTGGAGCCCCTGAGAAATTCCCGGGGTGGGGCCCGACCGCAGGTGGATTCCCGTGATCTCTACAGTGTTGTAGATTCGTCCGCAGGGAGAGATCGAGGAGGGCATTGTGGGAGTTTCGCTGGCCAAGGGCGGCAACGTCTCGTTGAGCAAGGAGGCGCCCGGTCTGAGCGCCGTGATCGTGGGTCTCGGCTGGGACGTGCGCACCACCACTGGCGCCGACTACGACCTGGACGCCAGCGCGCTGCTCTGCAACGCGCTCGGCAAGGTGGTCTCGGACCAGCACTTCGTCTTCTTCAACAACCTGCGCAGCCCCGATGGTTCGGTCGAGCACAGCGGCGACAACCTGACCGGTGGCGGCGACGGCGACGACGAGCAGATCAAGGTCGACCTGGCGCGGGTGCCGGCCGACGTGGCGAAGGTGGTCTTCCCGGTGTCGATCTACGACGCCGACGCCCGGCTGCAGAGCTTCGGGCAGGTCCGCAACGCGTTCATCCGGGTGCTGAACCAGGCCAACGGCCAGGAGATCGCCCGTTACGACCTCAGCGAGGACGCGTCCACCGAGACCGCGATGGTCTTCGGCGAGCTGTACCGCAACGGCGCGGAGTGGAAGTTCCGCGCCATAGGGCAGGGTTACGCCTCCGGTCTGCGCGGCATCGCGACCGACTACGGCGTCAACGTCTGATCGCAGCAGGTGAATCGCAGCAGGTGATCTGACGGGGTTTCGGCGGCCACGGGCCTGTGCGGCCCACGCTCACTCGGGACGCCCGAGGGCGTGGCCGCCGAAACCCCCGCTGCCGGTGAGCTGGCCGTGCCACCAGGCGACCATCCCCGGCTCGTCCATGGTCGACCAGTCCGGTGCGGCGGCGACCTGCTCCCGGCCGAGCCGTCGGCCCAGTTCCACCAGCTCCCGCCCGACCACGCCCCGCTCCTCGTCGTACGCGGCCAGCACGGACGGCCAGGAGTCGCCGTGCGCGGCGGCGGCCCGCCCGGCCTGCTCGAAGGCGTGCGCGTCCTGCAAGGCCTTCACCGCGCCGCTGGTGTTGTGCGGGCGGACGACGGTGGCCGCGTCCCCGCCGAGGAGCAGCCGGCCGGCCGTGCGGCGCGGGGTCTCCAGGTCGTAGACGGGCTGGAGGAAGGTCCGCTCGCGCGGGGTGAGGGTGACCAGGGCGGCCCAGTACGGCGGCAGGTGCCGTTCGGCGAGCCGGCGCAGGTCGTCCAGCTGCCCGTCGGTGAGGGTGCCCGCCGGGATGCTGGTCGGGCCGTCTAGGCGCAGCCAGGCGGGAGTGGGCGCGTAGAAGACCCAGTTCACCTGGGTGCTGCCGGGGGTGAGCCCGGGGATGCGGTAGATCACGACCTGGCCGCCGGGGTAGCAGACGGTGGCGCACTCGTCCTCCGGCCAGGCCGCGGACCCGCCGGGCAGCTCCGCCAGCAGTGCGGCGTCGTAGCTGCCGCGCCAGCACACGTACCCGGCGTATTCGGGCCGGGCCTGCGGGCAGACCGCCGCGCGGACCACCGAGCGGTAGCCGTCGGCGCCGATCACCAGGTCGTACGGTTCGCGGGTGCCGTCGGGGCCGGCCGTCCAGGCGCCGTCCTGGTCGGTGCCGGCCGCGGTGACGGTGTGGCCTTGCCGGAACTCGATCCGGTCGGGGGTGCGTTCGCGCAGGGCCTGCCAGAGGACGGCCCAGTGGTGGGAGTGGAACGGCATCGGCTGGTTCCAGAGCACCCGCCCGCGCCCGTCCGGTCCGTCGCCGCCGCGGTCCTCGGCCGTCTCCCGGGTGACCCAGCGGCGGACGGTGAGGCGGTGGCGGCGGACGCCGTCGTGGAGGTGGCCGGCGCGGACCAGTTCGTCGAAGCGGTCGTCGTTGATGCAGATCCCGACGCCGCGGTCCTCCAGCTGGCCCTCGCTGCGTTCCAGGACCACGATCCGGTCCGCTCCCAGCCGGGCGGCGGCCCCGGCGAAGGCGCTTCCGGCGATGCTGCCGCCGATCACGGCTATCGAGCTATCCCGCATGGCGGTCCTCTCCCAGCTGCCCACACTATCGATCTGACAATACGCGGATCATGTCCGCGAGTTGGTGGGAACCGGCAGAGCGTGGGGCCCCGGCCCCCGGGCTCCTTATGCAACTAGTTGCACATCGAGCCACCGTCCCCTACCCTGCGGTAACAACGACCCCCGCCGCCCCCAGGAGACGTCGATGAGCGCGTCGATGAGCACCACCCCCGGCAGCAGCCGCTACCCGCACCTACTCAGCCCGCTCGACCTCGGCTTCACCACCCTGCCCAACCGCGTCGTCATGGGCTCCATGCACGTCGGCCTGGAGGAGGCCCCCGACGGCTACCGGCGGATGGCCGCCTTCTACGCCGAACGGGCCCGCGGCGGCGTCGGCCTCATCGTCACCGGCGGCATCGCCCCCAACGAGGCCGGGCGCCCCTGGGAGGGCGGCGCGATGCTCACCACCGAGGCCGAAGCCGACCGCCACCGCGTCGTCACCGACGCCGTGCACGCCGCCGGCGGGAAGATCGCCCTGCAGATCCTGCACTTCGGCCGCTACGCCTACCACCGCGACCTGGTCGCCCCCAGCGCGCTCCAGGCCCCGATCAGCCCCTTCGTCCCGCACGAGCTCACCACCGCACAGGTCGAGCAGACCATCGAGGACTTCGTCCGCTGCGCCGAACTCGCCCGCCGCGCCGGGTACGACGGCGTCGAGATCATGGGCTCCGAGGGCTACCTGATCAACGAGTTCGTCGTCGCCGCCACCAACCGGCGCGAGGACGAGTGGGGCGGCCCGTACGAGCGCCGGATGCGCTTCCCGGTGGAGATCGTCCGCCGCGTCCGCGAGCGGATCGGCGAGGACTTCATCATCGTCTACCGCCTCTCCATGCTCGACCTGGTACCCGGCGGCTCCACCCTCGACGAGGTCGTCCGCCTCGCCCAGGCCGTCGAGGCCGCCGGGGCGACCATCATCAACACCGGCATCGGCTGGCACGAGGCCCGCATCCCCACCATCGCCACCTCCGTGCCGCGCGGCGCCTTCGCCTGGGCGACCAGGAAGGTGATGGGCACGGTCAACATCCCGCTGGTCACCACCAACCGCATCAACACCCCCGAGATCGCCGAGCAGTTGCTCGCCGACGGCTGCGCCGACCTGGTCTCGCTGGCCCGCCCGCTGCTCGCCGACGCCGACTTCGTCGCCAAGGTGGAAGACGGCCGCGCCGACGCCATCAACACCTGCATCGGCTGCAACCAGGCCTGCCTCGACCACACCTTCAGCGGCCTGATCACCTCCTGCCTGGTCAACCCGCGCGCCTGCCACGAGACCGAACTCGTGCTCGCGCCCACCAGGTTGCGCAAGCGCATCGGCGTCGTCGGAGCCGGACCGGCCGGGCTCGCCTTCGCCGTCTCCGCCGCCGAACGCGGCCACGACGTCACCCTGTTCGACTCCGCCGCGGCGATCGGCGGGCAGCTGAACACCGCCCGACTCGTGCCCGGCAAGGAGGAGTTCGACGAGACGCTGCGCTACTACCGCACCCGGCTCGCCGAGTTGGCCGTCACCCAGCGCCTCGGCACCACCGCCACCGCCGAGCAGCTCGCCGCCGAGAACTTCGACGAACTCGTCCTCGCCACCGGAGTCACCCCGCGAACCCCCGCCGACCTCCCAGGAGTTGACCACCCCAGCGTGCTCGGCTACCTCGACGTCCTGCGCGGCGGCGCCCCCGTCGGCGAGCGGGTCGCCATCCTCGGCGCGGGCGGCATCGGCTTCGATGTGGCCGGCTTCCTCACCGACCCGGGCGACGCGGCCAGCCTCGACCCGGCCGTGTTCCAGGCCAAGTGGGGCATCGACCCGCAGTACCGCGAGCGCGGCGGACTGCGCCGCCCCGAGCGGCCCGCACCGCCGCGCGCCGTCCACCTGCTCCAGCGCAAGACCAGCAAGGTCGGGGCCGGGCTCGGCAAGACCACCGGCTGGATCCACCGCACCGAACTCCGGCACCGCGGCGTCACCATGGTCGCCGGCGCGACGTACGACCTGATCGACGACGCCGGCCTGCACTTCACCGTCGACGGCGAGCGCCAACTGCTGCCCGTGGACACCGTGGTGCTCTGCACCGGCCAGGAGCCGCGCCGAGACCTGTACGAGGCGCTGCGCGAGCGCGGCCTGGAGGCCCACCTGATCGGTGGCGCCGACGTCGCCGCCGAACTCGACGCCAAGCGGGCCATCAAGCAGGGCACCGAACTGGCCGCCGCGATCTGACCCTTCCTTTCGCGCTGGGTCCTGTTCGGCCGGACAGGACCTGGGCACGCCTTGGGCACGCCCTAGGATCGACGGCATGTCGCTGCCGCACGCCATCCTCACCGCCCTGCTGGAGAAACCGTCCTCGGGGCTGGAGCTGACCCGGCGCTTCGACAAGTCGATCGGCTTCTTCTGGCCCGCCACCCACCAGCAGATCTACCGCGAACTGGGCCGGCTGGAGGCCTCCGGACAGATCCGGGCCCTCCGGCCGTCCGGCCCCGTCCGCGGACAGAAGAAGGAGTACGAGGTCCTGCCCGAGGGCCGCGCCGAACTCGCCCGCTGGACGGCCGAGGGCGCCGCGCCGCGCGCCGTCCGCGAACCGCTGCTGCTACGGCTGCGCGCCGCCGCGGTGGTCGGCACGGACGGCCTGGCGGCCGAGGTGCGGCGGCACCTGGCGCTGCACCGCGCGCAGTTGGACGACTACCGGGAGATCGAGCGGCACGACTTCCCGGCCGAGACGACGGCCGGGGAGAACCGCCTCCAGCACGCCGTGCTGCGGGCGGGCATCGGGCTGGAGGCCTTCTGGGTGCAGTGGCTCGCCGAAACCCTCGAAACCCTCGAAGCGCTCGAAACCCCCGAAGCGCTCGAAACCCCCGGACCGCTTCCGCCGGACCAGCCGGACCAGTCGGACCAGGGGGCCTGACCTGCGGTGATCCGCGCCCGCGAGCCCCGTATCAGGCCCGGTGGGACACTGGTGCCTGTCCCTGCCCGCACTCTCGACCGGGGGGCCCGCATGTCCCACCCGAAGCCGCTCCACGCCCTCGCCGCCGCCGCCCTCGCCGCGGCGGTCGCCTTGGGCCCGGCCCACCTCGCCGCGGCCGCGACGCCCGGCCAGCCCGCCCAGGGCCTGCCCACCTCCGAGCAACTCACCGCGGCCCTGCTCACCGTCGACGACGTCGGCCCAGGCTTCACCCAGGTCTCCAGCACGGCCAGCCCCAGCGCCGGCCCCAGTACGATGCCGTCCCCGGCCAACGACTGCGACGCCCTCAGCGACCTGATCAACATGCACACCGGCATCCCCGGCCCCGAGACCCCGCACGCCGAGGCCGAACTGGACGGTCCGGGCGGCAACCCGATGGTGACCGAGTCCCTCACCGCCGAGGACGCGGGAAAGCTCACCACCGACCTCGACGCCGCCACCGCGGCCCTCAAGAGCTGCCACACCATCACCTTCAGCGCCGGCACCAACGACTCGGTGACCTTCACCGTCACCCCAGTCACCCTCGGCGACCGCCAGGACGCGTCCGCCGTCCGCCTCGACGGCACCCTGGCCGGCGTTCAGCTGAACGCCTTCGTCGGCGTCGAGCGCTTCGGCACCGTCGGCATGGCCTTCGGCTTCTTCCAGCGCGGTGGCGACTCCTCCCAACTGGCCTCCTTCCAGTACCGCGCCGCTGTCGCCAAGGTCCAGCGCGCCCTCGGCGCCACCGCCGGCAGCACCACCCCGCCCACCGCCACGGCCCCCGTCACCCAGGGCACCTCGGTCTGAGCCGGACAACGCGACGGCCCCCCCCGGGGCCGCCCCCCCGCCCCCCCCCCCCCCCGCGGGCGCCCCCCCCGCGGGCGGCCCCGCGGCGTGGGCTGTATCGGGCGGGTGCGGAGCCGGCGGTGTCGGCCGGTCAGGCGCTGATGCGCCGCCGGTGCTGCACGGGGGCGGGGGCCGGCGCCTGGATCGGGGCCGGGGTGCGGCCGGCGAGGCGGCAGCCGAGGCAGTGGGGGTGGCCCTGGCGGCCGGCCGGGTCGGGGGTGCGCCAGGGCCGGTGGGCGGGCGGGCGCGGGCCGGTGGGCTTGCCCCAGCCGGCGAGGTGGAGCAGCCAGCTGGCGAGCGCGCCGAGGGCGGTGAGGATCCCGCCGGCCCAGAGCCCGGCGGCCGAGCCGAGGACGAGGGCCGCGCCCGCGACGGTGAAGCCGAGGATCGCGATGACGGAGCCGGTCCAGCCGGCGATGGTGTGCCCCATGTCGTGGTCGCCGTGTGCGCTCATTGCTCCTCGTTTGGTGTGATGGGCGGGTCGGGATGGACGGGTCGGCCGTTTATCTCACGAGCTAAGTAACTTAGATGCTAAGGAGATATCGAGTGAAGGGCAAGCCGCGCCCCCGGGCGACGCCCGAGCAGGCGCTCTACGCGATGGACCGGATGATCGCGCTGGCGCAGTTCGGCCAGCAGGACATCGCCGCCCGGCTCGGCCTCAACGTCACCGACCTGACCTGCCTCGGCTTCGTCATCGAGGCCGCGATGGCCGGGGAACCGCTGGCCGCCGGCGACCTCGCCGAGCGCGCGCAGCTGACCACCGGCGCCGTGACCGGCGTGCTCAACCGGCTGGAGAAGACCGGCTACGCCCGCCGCGAGGCCGACCCGGCCGACCGTCGGCGCGTCCGCGTGGTGATGGCGGAGGACGCGCAGCAGCGCATCCTCCAGGTCTACGGCCCGTTCTACGAGCGGATCGGCGCGCTGTTCGCCGACTACACGCCGGACGAGACCGCGGTGATCGCCGACTGGTTCACCCGGGCCAAGGGGGTGCTGGGGGAGTCGCTGGACGAGATCCGGGCCGACATGCCGTATCGGGGGCCCCCCGGGGGGGGGGGGGCGCGCCCGGCGTCGGGGCGCGCCCGCGGGGGCCGGCGGGGGGGCACGACGCGGGGGGGCGGCGGGGTTGGGGGCCGCCCGCGCGCCCGCCCGGGCGCCCGCTCCGGGCGCCGCGGCCCGCCGGGCGGGGGGGCCCCCCGCCACGGTCTCGGAGCAGCGCCTCGGTGCAGCGTCGTGGAGCAGCGTCGCGGGGCGACGTCTTGGTGCAGCGTCTCAGGGCGGCGTCTCAGGGCAGGTACGTCACCTCGGGGAAGGCCGCGGACGGGCCGTCGAGGAGGCGGCTGGGGCGGTGCCGCAGGTGCAGGTCGAAGAAGGCCACCGGGTACGCCTGCTGGATCTTCACCGCGCGGGCCGGGTCGAGGGTGCCGATCATGTCCCGGACCTGTTCGTCGGTCAGGCCGAGGAGCTTGGCGGCCTGCGGGATCAGCACCTGGTCGTCGCCGTACGAGACGTGCACCGCGCCCTGGGCCTGGACGTCGAGCCGCCAGCCGCGCAGGTGCGGCCAGAACTCGGCGACGGCCGGCTGGCCGGCCCGGGTGAACGCGGCGGTCATCATCATGAACGGCCGGTCCAGGTCGGTGGTGATGGTCGGCTGCATCGGGCCGTCCAGGCTCAGCCCGGCGCGGACGCGCCGGTCGGCGAGCATGGTGTAGGCGGTGGCCGTGCCGCCCTTGGACCAGCCGAACATGCCGATCCGGTCCGGGTCGAGGGCGTGCAGCAGGCCGGCGGGCAGCGGCCTGCCGTCGGTGTCGGGGTTGCGCCCGGCGGCGAGGGCGTCGACCTGGTCGAGGAGGAAGCGGATGTCCGCGGCGAAGTCCTTCGGCCCCATCGGGATGCTCCGGTCCGGGGTGAGGACCAGGCCGTCGGGGAACTCGGTGATCGCGTCGCGGGTGTGGTCGACGGTGACCACCACGTAGCCGTGGCTGGCGAGTTCCTGGACCATCACGGTGTGGTCGGCGCGGTGGCTGTGCGCGCCGTGCGAGTAGACGACGACGGGCAGGCGGCGGCCCGCGCGGTGGACCGGGGCGCCCACACGGCCGGAGGTGAGCGGGGCGAGGGCGGGGTCGATGGCGAAGCCCGTGTCCGCGAGGAACGCCCGCAGTGCGCCGTCGGCCATCCAGGGCGCGAGCGGGTACTCCCCGGCCTCGCGGGCGGGGTACCAGACGCTCGCCATCAGCTCGCGGAACCGGCCCGGGCCGGCCAGCGGGTCCGGGCGGGAGGCGTCGAGCAGGTGCAGCGGGACGGTGCCCACGGGGTGCGGCCCGGTGGGCTCGGGCAGGGTGAGCCGCGCCGGGCCGCCGGCGGCGGTGGCGGCGGACCCGGGGATGGCGGCCCCGCCCGCCGCCCACGCGGGGCGGGCGAGGGCGAGCGGTGCGGCGGCCCCGGTGGCTCCGGCGGCCAGTGCGGCCCCCAGCAGGCGGCGGCGCGTCATGGCGTGTCGGCTCGTGAACGGCGTGGTGGTCATGGGCCCTCCCTGGGTGTGCTGGACAGAACCGGGCCGAGGCGCGCGGTCTTCGCAGGTGCGGCCGTCGTTCGACACCGGACGGCCGGGGAAGCGCCCCTGACGGACCGTCCGATGGATCTCCGTGCACCTGAACGGAAGGCTGTCATCGCGGCGTACCCGGCCACATCCGACCACCGGATGACGGTGCGGGGGCGCGCATTGGCCCGGGGGTTTACATCCGTGGGCTGATGCGGCGGCGTGCCGGGGCGGGGTGGCGCATAGCGTTCACGCTCAATCCAATGCAACGGGCGACGTGACTGACGTTGCGTTAAATCCGTAACTGTTGCAACGATAATGAGGTTCTGACCTGCGATGATGCTGATTGTGCGCAACATGCCTGTTGCCGTTAAGCGTGAAGGCAACGTAGCGTTTCCGTTGTCAGAAAGAACGAGCCACAGGAGAGCATCATGCAGAAGTTCGCCACCCCCGCCCCGGTCTCCGCCGTCCTCGACATCCCCGCCGGGCGCATCCGGCTCATCGCCGCCGACCGGGCCGACACCACGGTCGAGGTCCTGCCCGCCGACGCCTCGAAGAGCCGCGACGTGAAGGCGGCGGAGCGGACCACCGTCGAGTACGCCGACGGCGTCCTGCGAATCGAGGCGGCGGCGGCCGAGAACCGGATCCTCGGCCAGTCCGGCACCGTCGAGGTGACCGTCCAACTGCCCGCCGGCTCCCGCATCCAGGCGAAGACGGCCAGCGCCGAACTCCGGGGCGTCGGACGCCTCGGCGACGTCACCTTCGAAGGCGCGCAGGCCTCGGTCAAGCTCGACGAGACCGCCGGCGCCCACCTCGCAGTCCTCGCCGGCGACATCTCCGTCGGCCGCCTCGACGGCCCCGCCGAGATCACCACCGCCAAGGGCGACATCCACATCACCGAAGCCGTGCACGGCACGATCACGCTGCGCACCGAGGCCGGCGACGTGTCCGTCGGCGCGGCCCGCGGCGTCTCCGCCTCCCTGGACGCCGGCACCACCTACGGCCGGATCCACAACACGCTCAAGAACACCGACGGCGCCGCCGCCGGCCTGAGCATCCACGCGACCACCGCCTACGGCGACATCACCGCCCGCAGCCTCTGAAGCCCCAGCCCCAGCCCCAGCCCGCACACTCCGATCGCGAGACAAGGAACAACCATGAGTGAATCCCGCTACGCCGCCGAGATCGCCGTCGAGATCGCCGCAGGTCAGGACCGCCCGGAGCTCCAGCAAGCCATCCAGGAGTTCGTCGACGCCGGTTTCGCCGGGATACAACTGCGCGTGCACGACGAGCACGGGGAGTGGGTCGGCAGCGCCGGGGTGCGCAAGCTGGGCGAGGCCGCGAAGCCGTCGGTGGACGGGAAGTTCTGGGTGGGCAGCACCACCAAGACCTTCGTCGCGACCCTGGTGCTGCACCTGGTGGCCGACGGCGCGATCGGGCTGGACACCCCGGTGGTCGACCACCTGCCGCAGTTCGGGCTGGACCGGCGGATCACCGTGCGGATGCTGCTCCAGCACACCAGCGGCCTGGCCAGCTACACCGGAGACCTCGAACCCGACGGGACGTTCATGCCGGGGATCCCCGCGATGGGCAAGGAGTGGGTGGACAACCGGTTCCACAGCTACCGGCCCGAGGAGCTCGTGCAGTTCGCCCTGTCCAAGCCGGCACGGTTCGAGCCGGGCACCGACCAGAGCTACTCCAACACCAACTACACGCTGGCCGTGCTCCTGATCGAGCAGGCCGCCGGCCGCCCGTACGCCGAGGAGATGCAGCGGCGGATCCTGCGGCCGCTCGGACTGCGGGACACCATGGTGCCGGGCGACTCGCCGGAGCTCCCCGCGCCGCACGCCCACGGCTACTACCGCTACCAGGACGGCGACCAGTGGAAGGTGGTCGACGTCGCCCGCCAGAACCTCTCCCTCCTGGTCGGCGCCGGCGACCTGATCTCGACCACCCGGGACCTCCGCACGTTCTTCGCCGCACTCCTGGGCGGCAAGCTCCTGCCCGCCCCCCTGCTGGACGAGATGCGCACGCCGCACGGGATGCTCGGCTACGGCCTGGGCCTGTTCGTCCAGGACCTCGGCCCCGACGGCGGCACCATCGTCCACCACAACGGCGGCGCCCCCGGCGGCTACGGGGCCCTGATGATCGGCACCCCCGACGGCAGCAAGACCCTGACCGCAGGGCTCACCACCGGCGACTCCGCATCCGACCCGGCACAGGAGTTCCCCAAGGCACTGGACCGGCTCATCAAGGCGGTGTTCGGCAGCGGCAGCGGTGTGCGGGCCGAAGGCTGACGGCCTGCGGTTTCGGCGCGGCGAGTGGGAAGTCGACGGGCCCGACTTCCCACTCCGTTCGTTGAAGGGGTGGTGCCCCGGCGCGCAGCGGTGGTGGGGCAGGAGTGAAGCGCGAAGCCGCGCTCCGCGATGGTGAAGCGGCGTGGCGTAATGAAGCCCATCGAAACTCAAGTACATTGCACTGCCGATAAATTGACGCTGAGTCAAATATCGAGTAGCGGTGATGCCCTGGGCGTAGCGGCTCGGGCGTCCGAGGGGGCCTCCGTCGGCCCGGGGAAAACCACGGTGCCCTGGACATGTGCCGATCATGGATTCGGTGAGCACTCAGCATGCTGCCCCGAATGCGGGGGGTTGGCCCGCGCTTCCGCGCGGCGAGCCGTCGGGGGTCCGTCGGGGGATGACGGCCAATCGGCGGACGGGTGGGCGGAGTGCGGGTGTCGTCGGGCCGGTGCCGGGTGGGGGCTGCTACCAACGGTCCCATGTCCCATCACCTCAGCGGCCCCAACCTCCGCTCGCCCCGAGGCGACTCGCGGCTCGACCTGACCGACGTGTTCGCCTTCCCGGCCGCCGATGCGCCCGGCCGGACCGTCCTGATCATGAACGCGAACCCCTACGCCCCCACCCAGGCGGCCGAGTTCCACCCCGACGCCGTGTACCGCATCAACATCGACACCGACGGCGACCACCGCGCCGACGTCGCCTACTCCTTCACCTTCTCCGCCCCCACCCACACCGGCGCCCAGACCGTCACCGTCCACCGGGCGACCGGCGCCGCCGCGCAGAAGCACGAGCCCACCGGGGACGTCCTGTTCTCCGAAGCGCCGGTCGCCTTCGGGGACGCGCCCGACGTCATCGAGGCGAACGGCCGCAAGCTCTCCGTCGGCCTGCGCAGCGATCCCTTCTTCGCCGACCTCGAAGGGATCGTCAACGACTTCACCTGGACCGGCAAGGACGCCATGGCCGATGCCAACGTCTTCGGCATCGCCCTCGAAGTCCCCGACACCGACCTCGGCCCCGACCCGACGATCGGCGTCTGGGCCCGGGTCAGCCTCCGCCAGGACGGCCGGCTCGTCTCCGTCGACCGTGGCGCGCACCCCTCCCTCACCGCCTACTTCAACAAGGAGGAGGTGAAGGACGCGTACAACGCGGGTGAGCCGGCCGACGACTGGGACACCTACCGCGAGGCCTGGACGGCCGTCCTCCAGCACACCGGGGACTACACCACCGAGGCCGCCACCGAGACCCTCAAGCTCGTCCTCCCGGACATCCTCCGCTACGACCGCTCCCGCCCCGCCGCCTACCCCAACGGTCGCACCCTCGTCGACGACGTGACCTCGGCCCGCCTCACCATGGTCTCCGGCGGCAAGATCACCAGCGACCACATCCCCCCGCACACCGACGTCCTCCCCGTCTTCCCGCACCTCGGCCACCCGCACCCCGTCAAGTAGCGAGTCAAGTAGCCGGACGACAAAGCGGCGGTCAAGAATCCTTGACCGCCGCTTCGCACTTCCCGCCGTGATCACGTGTCAGGCTGTGCGCCCCCGCCCGGCAATGAGGAGGTCCGGTGAACCGCGCGCGCCCACTGATCGAGGACTTCCCCGCCCACCCGGACGGCGACCCGGCCGGCGCCCTCGCCCGCGCCGTCCGCGAGCGCCGCACCGCCCTCGGCCTCTCCATCGCGGACCTCGCCAAGCGTGCCGACCTCACCGACGCCCAGGTCCGCGCCATCGAAGCCGGCCACGCCGCCCCCACCCTCCCCCTCCTCACCGCCCTCTCCCGGGCGCTGAACACGGAGGCGTGAGGGCTCAGGACGGGACCGATCGGGAAGTACGCGAGCGCCCAGGGACTGCGCCTCTTCTGCATGATTCCCCCCCAGTTGTGTTGTGCGTAGGGGGGGGGGGGGGCGCGGCGCGGCCCCCCCCCCACCCCTCGGGCGTGCCGGGTCAGCCGTGGAGGCTCTGCAGGCAGAGCACGTAGTTGAGGGCCGGCAGGTTGGAGTAGGTGCGGGTGTAGGTGCTGTCCGACTTCGGCTGCTTCTCGCAGACCTTCTCGTCGGAGGTGGCCAGGTACTTGAAGACCACCTTGTACTGGGCGCGGGAGTCGCCGCAGGGCAGCATGGTGATCTTCGGGTTGGCGTCGTGGGTCGCGCCGGTGCCGTTCTCGTTGCGCAGGCAGTCGCCGGGGTTGGCCCGGTCGATGCTGTCGGCAGCGGTGCCGGGGGCGGTCGGCGGCGGCAGCGTGATGGTGGGCACCGGCGGCATGCTGAACGTCGGCGAGGGGAACGGCCGCGGCGTGTAGGTCGGCGGCGGCGAGAAGGTGGTCACCGGGGGCACCGTCACCGTGGGTATCGCGATCGGCGCGACCGGGTCGTCCTTCTTCGGGCCGAGCACCCCGGTAGCGGCCAGGACCAGCGTGACGACCACCGAGAGCGGCAGCAGCAGCATCAGCGCGTGCGGCCGCCGGCCCAGCGGGACGCCGGGGTCGAGCTGGGGGCCGTGGCTGCCCGGGACGGGCGGCGGCAGCCGCTTGACCTTGCCGTTGGCGGCGAGGTTCAGCAGCAGGGTGATCGGCGCCAGCAGCACCGACGCCGGGCTCCACCAGCCCTGGACCAGGGTGCGGGCGGACAGGTCGCGCACCGTCGCCGTCCCGCAGGTGCGGCAGAACGGGCCCGGCATCCGCAGCATCCGGTAGGCCAGGACCAGGCCCTGGTGGCCGCGGACGGTGGCGTCCACGGCCGGGAAGCCGCCGCAGAAGCGGCAGGCGGGCCCGTCCTGCGGCGCCGGTGGCGGGTACCCGTACCCGTAGCCGGGCGCGGGCTGCGGGGGGTAGCCGTACGGCTGGTCGGGCGGCGGCGGGGAGGCCGGGTAGCCGTAGCCGGGCGGCGGGCCCGGCGGCGGGGGCGGGGTCGGCCGGCCGTAGGGGTTGCCGGTGGCGTACGGGTTGCCGTCGTCGGGCGGCGGGGCGCCGTACGGCAGCTGGGGCGGCGGAACGGACAAGAGGTCCCCCGGGGATGCGGTGGTGGTGGAGAGGTCAGGCCTTCCCCGGCAGCGGGGCGCCGGCCGGGGTCATCGGGCCGAGGCAGAGCACGTACCGCTTCTTGTTCCAGCGGCGTCCGCTCTTGCCCGAGACGGCGCTGGTGGTCTGCGGCGTCTGCCGGCAGCGGTTCACGTCGGTGGTGTCACCGAACGTCGACAGGACCCGGTAATTCGCTTTGGCGTCAGTGCACTTGACGATCTCGACATCGCGGGTGTCGTTCACCCGGACGCAGTCGCCGGGCTTGGCGCTGCTGACGCTCGGGCCGCTGGCGAAGTAGCCGACGGCCAGCGCGAGGCAGCCGCCGACCAGGCCGACGATCCGCAGCTTCGCCTTGACGCCGCGCTTCGCGGGGGGCGTCTCGGCGGCGGAGGCGGGCGGCGGGTAGCCGTACGGACCGGCGGGCGGCTGCTGGCCGTACGGCGACTGGGCGCCGTAGCCGGGCGGCTGCTGGCCGTAGGCCGGGGGCGGTCCGAAGCCGGGCGGTGCGGGCTGGGGTGGTCCGGGCTGGGGCGGCCCGGGCGGGGGCGGTCCGAAGCCGGGCGGTGCGGGCTGGGGCTGCGACGGGATGTACGGCACCTGCCCGTACGGCGGGGCCGGCTGTGGGGGCGGCCCGTACGGCGGAGGTGGCCCGTACGGGCCGGGCGGTGTGCTCATCAGTTCGTCCCCCGAGGCCGAGTGCTGTCGCTCCGACAGGTCTGACGTACCTTAGCGACTCGGTCGGACGCCACCGTTCCGAGGGGCCGAGGGCCTTCAGGAGGCCCGGTCGCCTGGGAGCGGCCCGTACCGCCGGGCGGAGCGCAGGTAGAGGAGCGCCGAGAGCCCGTACACCGCGGCGACCCCGACCACCACCACGACCGAGCGGCCGGAGAGCGGCAGCACCAGCGCCGTGACCAGGGCAGCGGTCACGAAGGCGACGTTGAACAGCACGTCGTAGATCGCGAAGACCCGGCCGCGGAACTCGTCCTCGACCGACTCCTGGACCACGGTGTCGGCGCAGATCTTGGTGCCCTGGGTGACCACCCCGAGCAGCAGCGCCGCGAGCAGGCAGGGCAGCAGGGTGAAGCTCAGGCCGAGCGCCGGGACGAAGACCACCGGGGCCGCCAGGCAGACCGTCAGCCAGCCGGCCAGGCCGAGCCGCCGGGTGCACCAGGGGCTGACCAGTGCGGCGACGAAGAACCCGGCGGCGGACAGGCCGACCGCCTGGCCGAGCGTGACCAGTCCGGCCGCGCTGTCGGACGGGTCGTTGAAGGTGTACCGGGCGAGCATCACCACGACCACGATCAGCACGCCGTAGCAGAACCGGGCCGCGGTGACGGCGGCCAGCGCGTGCACGGCGGGCCGGCAGTCCCGCACCAAGTGGCGCACGGCGGCGCCGAGTTCGACGGCGGCCCGGACCAGCGCCTGGCCGAGCGCCGGGCGGTCGCCGTGCTTCTCCGGGCCGAGCAGGTCGCGGTCCATCCGGCGGGCGGCCAGTGCGGCCGACAGGTAGAGCAGCGCGGCCACCGTGACCAGCGCGGCGTCGGCCTTCGGTCCGGGGGTCATCACCTGGTGCAGCAGGAAGCCGACCCCTCCGCCGGAGGCGGCGGCGACCGTGCCCAGCGTGGGGGAGAGCGCGTTGGCGGTGACCAGCTGGTCCTGCTCGACCACCCGGGGCAGGGCGGCGGACAGGCCGGCCAGGATGAACCGGTTGAGCGCGGTGACCAGCAGCGCCGAGGCGAAGAACAGCCAGGTCGGCGCCTCCGCCAGGAGCAGGGCGCCGGTGACGAGGCCGAGCCCGAAGCGGGCCAGGTTGCCGTAGTAGAGCACCTGGCGGCGGCGCCAGCGGTCCAGCAGCACCCCGGCGAACGGGCCGATCACCGAGAACGGCAGCAGCATCACGGCCAGCACCGAGGCGATGTCGGCGGGGGAGGACTGCTTCTCCGGGGAGAACACGACGTAGGCGGCGAGCGAGACCTGGAAGACGCCGTCCGAGAGCTGGGAGAGCACCCGGGCGGTCAGCAGCCGCCGGAAGTCCCGGCCGCGGAGCAGACCGAGAAGCGTGGCACGGTGTGCGGACTGGTGGGTGCTGCCGTTCTCGGTGATCGCCACCCGCCCAGAGTGCCATGGAACCGGCCGCCGTTTCACGTGAAACATTCGCCGAGAAACGGTGAAGGGCCCACGATCCGATGATCGTGGGCCCACCGGCGCGGCCGCCCCCGGGGTCCCCGCGCCGGCGGCCGCGCCCCGGCCCGCTGCAACGCCACCCCCGGC
>NZ_JBHWIJ010000101.1:20725-25810 GCF_042732255.1 Kitasatospora sp. NPDC059803
AAATTGCGCCGCTACGGGGGGCGGGCCCCCTGTCGCTTGTTGGGGGGCCCCTCCGGCGCGGCCGGCGGCGGTCACCCGCCGCCGGCTCCGGCGCCCTACCTCAGCGCTCGACCTCGCCGCGGATGAACTTCTCGACGTTCTCCTTGGCCTCGTCGTCGAAGTACTGCACCGGCGGGGACTTCATGAAGTACGAGGAGGCCGACAGGATCGGGCCGCCGATGCCGCGGTCCTTGGCGATCTTCGCGGCGCGCACGGCGTCGATGATGACACCGGCGGAGTTCGGGGAGTCCCAGACCTCGAGCTTGTACTCCAGGTTCAGCGGGACGTTGCCGAACGCGCGACCCTCCAGGCGGACGTACGCCCACTTGCGGTCGTCCAGCCAGGCCACGTAGTCCGACGGGCCGATGTGGACGTTGTTGGCGCCCATCTCGCGGTCGCGGATCTGCGAGGTGACGGCCTGGGTCTTGGAGATCTTCTTGGACTCCAGGCGCTCGCGCTCGAGCATGTTCTTGAAGTCCATGTTGCCGCCGACGTTCAGCTGCATGGTGCGCTCGAGGATGACACCGCGGTCCTCGAACAGCTTGGCCATCACGCGGTGCGTGATGGTGGCGCCGACCTGGGACTTGATGTCGTCACCGACGATCGGCACGCCGGCCTCGGTGAACTTGTCCGCCCACTCCTTGGTGCCCGCGATGAACACCGGCAGGGCGTTCACGAAGGCGACCTTGGCGTCGATGGCGCACTGGGCGTAGAACTTGGCGGCGGCCTCGGAACCGACGGGCAGGTAGCAGACCAGGACGTCGACCTGCTGGTCCTTGAGGATCTGGACGACGTCGACCGGGGTCTCGTCGGACTCCTCGATGGTCTCCCGGTAGTACTTGCCCAGGCCGTCGAGGGTGTGGCCGCGCTGGACGGTGACGCCGGTCGGCGGCACGTCGCAGATCTTGATGGTGTTGTTCTCGCTGCTGCCGATGGCGTCGGCCAGGTCGAAGCCGACCTTCTTGGCGTCGACGTCGAACGCGGCGACGAACTCCACGTCGCGGACGTGGTACTCACCGAACTGGACGTGCATCAGCCCGGGGACCTTGCCGGCCGGGTCGGCGTCCTTGTAGTACTCGACACCCTGCACCAGCGACGCGGCGCAGTTGCCCACGCCCACGATGGCTACGCGAACCGAACCCATTCCGGTTGCTCCCTGTGATCTCATGAGGGCCGCCGGGGTCGACGGCACTCGTCCTGCTTCTTCGATGACTGCTTGTACGGGCGCGAGGCGCCCACTCCTGCCGCGCGGCACAGGGCTGACGCGGTGTCAGCGCTCCTGGGCGGAGCGCCCCGGGCGGTCGTACGGTGGCCCGGGCGGGTCCTGGGACCCTTCCTCCTGGCCACGGCCGTCCGAAGTCTTGTGGGGTACGGCGGTGGTGTTGCCGCCGGTGGCGGGCCCGGTCCGGCCGGTGCGGTTGGCCCGCTCGGTCTCGATCAGCTCGTTGAGCCACCGGACCTCGCGCTCCACCGACTCCAGTCCGTGCCGCTGCAGCTCGACGGTGTAGTCGTCGAACCGCTCGCGGGCGCGGGCCAGCGAGTTGCGCATCTTCTCCAGTCGCTCCTCCAGCCGGCTGCGACGCCCTTCCAGGACGCGCATCCGTACGGCCCGGTCGGTCTGGCCGAAGAACGCGAAGTGGACGCCGAAGTGCTCGTCCTCCCAGGCGTCGGGCCCGGAGTCGGCGAGCAGCTCCTCGAAGCGCTGCTTGCCTTCGGGGGAGAGCCGGTAGACGGTCTTGGACCGCTTGCCGTTGAGCGCGGTGGCCGGGACGTACTCGACGTCCGGGTTGTCCTCGACCAGGAAGCCCTGGGCGACCAGGCTCTTCAGACACGGGTAGAGCGTTCCGTACGAGAACGCCCGCAACGTTCCGAGCAGGACGTTGAGCCGCTTGCGCAGCTCGTAGCCGTGCATCGGGGCGTCGTGGAGCAGACCGAGAACGGCGAACTCCAGCACTCCTGAGCGCCTGCCCATTGCCGTCGTCCTCCTTACCTCTCGGCCGTTGTCCGGCCGCTGCATCGGGCGGTATGCCGCGTCGATGTATCGGCTCGATATATCGAGAACAGTAAACCGGGCCCTCGGAACGGGCAAGGGGGGCGCGCGTGAAGGTGATCACAAGCCGACGCGCAGGAGTGGTTGGCAACGGGCGTGTAATGATCTGCTGCCGTTTTGCGGTCATTGGGGACTGATGCCCGATTAGTTGGGATTCTCGGCTGCGTACGCTGTCGCGTGTGCACGAGGACCACCTCCGGGGTTAGGGCGGTTGGCGGGCATCGGACGTGAACCCTGCCTTCAGGCTGGAACCGCCTGGCGAGGAGTGGCTGCAACATGAGTGAACGACGGCGAAGGACGCCCAGCCCGGGCGGTGACGGGCAGCAGCCCCCGGGTGGTGGTGGCCGTCAGGGCGGACCAGGCCGGGGCGAGGTGAGCTCGGACGGCGTCGGCCGTCGGCGCCCCCCGGGCGAACGGGAGACCGCTCAGCAACCCCGGATGACCCGCGCCGAACTGCGCAAGGCCGCCCAGAAGGGCGGCAAGGGCGGCCGGCGCGGTGCTGCCGACGCCTCCGCGTCCGCGGCCGCCGCCGCAGGCCCCGGCAAGAAGCGGTTCATCGACTACCCGCGCTTCGGCAAGACCGGCGTCCGGCGCTGGCTGCCGTCCTGGCGGCAGTGGCTGAGCGCCTTCCTGATCTTCTTCGCCACCTGCGTGGGCGGGGTCTTCTACCTCTACCAGACCACTGAGATCCCGAAGCTCAAGGATCTGATGAAGGACCAGAACACGATCTACTACTGGGCCGACGGCTCGGAGATGACCCGCAAGGGCGAGACCAACCGTCAGATCGTCGAGCTCTCCGACATCAGCCCCAACCTGCAGAACGCCGTGATCGCGGCGGAGAACCAGACCTTCCGCGAGGACAGCGGCATCGACCCCAAGGGCATGCTCCGCGCCGTCTACAACATGGCCAAGGGCGGCGAGACCCAGGGCGCCTCGACGATCACCCAGCAGTACGTGAAGAACGCGTACCTCAGTCAGGAGCAGACCCTCAGCCGCAAGCTGAAGGAGTTCTTCATCACGCTGAAGATCAATCAGAAGATGCAGAAGCCGGACATCCTCAAGGGGTACCTGAACACCAGCTGGTTCGGTCGCGGCTCGAACGGCGCCCAGGCCGCCGCACAGGCCTACTACGGGGTCGACGCCAAGGACCTCGACCTCTGTCAGAGCGCCATGCTGGCCGGCCTGTTGAAGGGCGCGTCGTACTACGACCCCAGCAACCCGGCCAACAAGGAGCGGGCCGAGGGGCGGTGGTCCTGGATCCTCGACAACATGGTGAAGATCAAGGCCGTCACCCCGGAGGAGCGTGCCAAGTGCAGCACGTTCCCCGCCCCGATCCCGCAGAAGCCCAACTCCAGCATGAACGGTGAGGTCAGCTACCTGGTCGACACCGCCAACAAGTACCTGATGGCCACCGACAAGACGATCACCCAGCAGATGATCGACAAGGGCGGCCTGAAGGTCTACACCACCTTCGAGAAGGACAAGGTCGACGCCCTGAAGAAGGCCGTCGACGACGTCAAGGGCGAGAACCTCAACGCCCAGAAGCGCCCCAACAACGACACCTTCATCCAGTTCGGCTCCGCCAGCATCCGCCCCGGCGACGGCGCGATCGTCGCCCTCTACGGCGGCGACGGCGTGGAGAACGGCCACTTCGACAACAACGCCGACGCCATCGGCGTCCAGGTCGGTTCGACCTTCAAGCCCTTCGTGCTGGCGACCGCCATGCAGATCGGCGTCCAGACGGCCACCGACGACAAGGGCAAGCCGAAGCGGATCAACGCCGACAGCCGCTACCTGTCCGACGACATGTCCGAGATCCGCAAGCCGGACGGCTCGCTGGTGATCGGCGACGACGGCAAGCCCTACCGGCAGAAGAACGAGGACTCCGGCAAGCGCGGCTACGTCTCGCTGCGGTCGGCCATGCAGAACTCGTTCAACGTGCCCTTCGTCCAGCTCAACCAGGACGTCGGCGGTCAGAACGTGGCCAACATCGCCGAGCAGATGGGCGTCAGGAAGGAGAGCTTCGCCGACCCGAAGACCCCGACCTTCGCCCTCGGCACCTCCACCATCAGCCCGATCCGGATGGCCACCGCCTACGGCACCCTGGCGGCCAGCGGCAAGGAGGCCGAGCCCTACTCGGTCACCAAGGTCGAGGTGAACGGCACCGAGCGCCCGGGCTTCGGCAAGAAGGACGCCAAGGTCGCCCTGGAGCCGGCCGTCGCCGACAACGTCACCGACGTGCTGGTGAACGTGGTGAAGAACGGTACCGGTTTCAAGGCCAAGGAGCTGGGCCGCCCGGTGGCCGGCAAGACCGGTACCACCGACCAGAACAAGTCGGCCTGGTGGGTCGGCTACACCCCGCAGCTGGTGACCAGCGTCGCGATGTGGCGCGAGGACCCGAGCAAGCACGAGCGGCTGTCGCTCAACGGCACCGGCGGCAAGGAGTCCATCCACGGTGGTGACATCCCGACCGACGTCTTCACCCGGTACATGAAGGCCGCGCTGGCCAACGAGAAGAAGATGGACTTCCCGGCCCCGCAGCCGGTCGGCACCCAGGTGGACTCCTCCGGCGCCCCGGTCTCGCCGAGCATGACGCCCACGCAGACGACGAGCGAGACCCCGTCGGCCCCGCCCGCGACCCAGCCGGGCACCAACAACCAGCCCCCGCCGACCAACAACAACCAGCCGCAGCCGCCCGTGTCCACCCAGGGCCCGGGCTGTGTCCCGGGCGTGGACTGCCCGGGCACGCAGCCGAGCCAGACACCGTCGCACACCAGGACCAACCCCGGTCCGACGAGCAGCTGCGGCCTCCTCGGCTGCACCACGCCCCCGCCCACGGCGCCGCCGACGGACCCCCCGGCGACGAGCAGCAAGCCGAGCGGCAAGCCGCCGACACCGTCCTCGACCGGCGGTGGCGGTGGGCAGAACGCACTGCTGCCCTGACCACCACCCGCTGAGCGGATGAACCGAACGGCGGTGGCGGCCCTCTCCGGAGG
>NZ_JBHWIJ010000102.1:0-21036 GCF_042732255.1 Kitasatospora sp. NPDC059803
ACGGTAGCGGTTGCGGATGTGCATGGTCCGCGGCATGCCCCACGAGAACCGCACTGCCGCCCGCCTTGAGGTCAAGGTCACCCGCCGGCCCTGGAATCCTGCTCTGCATCCGCGTGACAGCAAGGGCCGTTTCGTGGAGACGGGCGGGATCGCCCGTCTGTGGGGTGGCGGCCTGGCCCGGGTTCTGCGTGCGCTGGCCGGTGACAAGGTACTCGTCGAGCGTCTCGACAACGGGTCGCGGGAGAAGCTGTATGCGAACCGGCTGACGATGGTGTCCCGGCCGGACGGTAGCGCGCCGACCGCCAGCGAGGACAAGGTCCTGGCGGAGGACGCCAAGCGCGAGGTGCAGGCCGCGGCCGGCGGTCGCGGCGACGGCATCACCAAGCCGGATGTCGGTGACCCGCGGGTGCCGGTGAAACCGCACGCCAAGGGCGACGACGACCAGCACATCCCGGACGAGAAGCCGACCGTCGCGAGCACCTTGGAGTCGTGGCGGCGTGGGGAGGTCCGGCCGCTAGCCGCGGACACGGAGCGGCCCCAGGACGCCCGGGTGCGCGCGGAGGCCGCCCGCGAGCGCGCGGACATGGTCTCCTCGGCGCAGCTGACTACGTCGGGTCGGCACATGGTGGGTCAGGAGGGCGATCGGTGGCGGGTCTATGAGGCCGCGACCGGCCGTGTTCAGGAGCGGGAGCACGCCAGTAAGCGGGATGCGCTGCGAGCGGCGGAAGATCTCGAGTCCGGTCCGATCCACAAGCAGGAGGGGTGGCGGTCCTACACGCCGGAGGAGCTGGGCCGGGCGGCGGAGAAGGTTGGCCCGCCCAAGGGGCCGGCGTCCGAGCAGCCGGGGCACCGGCGTGCTGCGGCGCGGGAGATCGAGCCGGGCGACTTTGTGGTGGCCGGCAACCCGCGGGCCGATGGTGGCTGGTACACGCGCCGGGTTCTGGACCGGCAGCAGCACGGTGAGAAGACGACGCTCACGTGGGAGGGGCACGGCGGCCGGAAGGAGACGCTGACCGTCGTCAATGACGGCGCCGCCGATGGCTTCGAGGTGGTCGGGCACCCGTACTCGCATGAGCGGTGGGAGCGGGATCACGGCAGTAGCGTGCCGTCGGCGCGGATGGAGGAGGAGGCTCGGGCGAAGGCCGCCGAGCGAGCGGCCAAGCCCGCCGGGCATCCGGAGAGGCACGCTGGTGTCCCGGAGGCCGGCCAGGCCGGGGAGCGTACGGGCCGCCCGGCCGGCCGCGATGGCGGTGGCGCCGGGGACAAGGCCGATGGCGGTGGCGAGCACCGCGGGGGAAGCTGGCTGTCGCCGGGCGAGAGCGCCCCGCGCCGGTTCCGCACCGTCACCGAGGTGCGGTACCACTGGGACGACGGCGCCGACCCGACGACCACCAACAAAGCTCAGGCGAACAAGGACCGCCAGAGCGCTTTCAAGGTCGTTCAGCTGACCAGCAATGAGCAGTTGTCGGCTGGCGGCCGGTTCATCGTTGCGCGCACGCCGCGGGGCAAGTACGTGGTGCACCACGCCGGCACCGGCATTCTGCTCTCGGACCGCCATGCCAACGTCGGCAAGTCCGGCAAGTTGTTCGTGAGGAAGCGGGAGGCGCTGCTCGTCGCGAACGCGGCGGAGCAGGTCCGCAACGACCGGGGTGAGCTGTTCAACTGGGACGGGCCTCACCTGCGGGACCGGCTGGACGATCCGGAGTTCGGTGAGGCCTTCGACCGTGCGATCAACGACGCCCGTTCGGGACACAATGACGATGGCCATGATCAGGCCGCGAACGGCCGAGGAGGGGAGCACGGTGAATCAGTACGGGCAGCAGGCCTGGGCGTACGCGAAGACGTACCGGCCGACAGCGACGGCGTCGCTGGGCGGCGAGGCGGAGCAGCAGACGCACTTCACGAGGGTGGGCCTGCGGGTGACCGATCGGATCGCGACGCTGACGAGCGAGCTACTCGCGATGCAGCCGGAGCCGAGCGGATACCTGGAGCAGGTGCAGGCGAGGAACGTGGCGGCGTCGCAGGCGCGGGAGATCGTGCTGGCCGACGAGGTGTTCCTGCCGAAGGAGCCGGGGACGGAGGATCTGGACCTTCCGCTCGACGCGGAGTAGCGGCCGGGCGGTTCCGGGCCCGCTCGCAGGACGATCTCGCCCCGGCGGGCGAACGGGCGAGGCTGCGCGCCAACGTGGAGGCGCTGCGCACGCTGCGCCGGATCCAGGTTGACGACCGGCCTGCGACGGAGGGGGAGAAGAGGGTCCTGGCCCGCTGGTCGGGCTGGGGCTCGCTACCCACCGTGCTGGCGGACGAGCCCCGGCGCGGCAACCACAAGAGCGACGAAGCCTTTCAGCGGGCCGTCGAGCGGTGGAAGGCGTTCGCCGGCGAGCGTGCCGAGCTCCGCGCCTTGCTGGACGACAGCGAGTGGGCGGCCGCGCAGAAGAACACGCTGAACGCCCACTACACCGACCAGTCGCTGGTCGACGCGGTGTGGCAGGCCATGGGGGCGCTCGGCTTCGACGGCGGGAACGTCCTGGAGCCGGGTTCCGGCTCCGGCAACTTCATCGGGGCGGCGCCGGCCGGCACGCACATGACCGGCGTGGAGCTGGACCCGACCACCGCGGCGATCTCCCGGGCGCTCTACCCCGACGCGCAGATCCTCACCGAGTCGTTCGCGAAGACGCGGGCACCGCACGGTGGGTTCGACGGCGTGGTGGGCAACGTGCCGTTCGGCGATATCAAGCTCACCGACCCGGTCCACAACAAGGGCCGCAAGCTCTCCATCCACGACCATTTCATCAAGAAGAGCTTGGAGCTGACCCGTCCGGGCGGCCTGGTCGCGGTGGTGTCCTCCCGCTACACGATGGACTCCAAGGACCCGCACGCCCGCCGCGAGATGGCGAAGCTGGGCGACCTGGTCGGCGCGATACGCCTGCCCGAGGGCGCGCACGAGAAGGCGGCCGGCACGCACGTGGTCACCGACGTGCTGGTGTTCCGCCGCCGGGCCGAGGGCGAGGCCCCCGGCGACCAGTCGTGGGTGGAGTCGACGCCGGTCGACGTGAACGGCCACCAGATCGAGATCAACCGGTACTTCCAGCAGCACCCCGACAACGTCCTCGGCGAGCTGACCACCGGCCGCGGCCAGTTCACCGACCACGACCTGACCGTGCGCGGTGACAAGGACGCCGCACCGGCGCTGCGCGAGGCCCTGGCCCGGATCACCGCGCAGGCCAAGGCCGAGGGGCGTGGCTTCGCCCCGCACGAGGCCGGGCCGCGTGAGCGGATCGTGCTGCAGGCCGCCGCCGACCGCAAGCACGAGGGCGCGATCAACGCGCGCCCGGACGGCACGTTCACCCAGGTCGTGGACGGGCAGGTCCGCAAGCTCGACGTCCACCATTCGCAGGTGTCGCAGCTGCGGGACCTGCTGGAACTACGGAACCTGACGACCGCGCTGCTGGATGAGGAGTCGTCGCACGACGGCGACGGCGAGACCGAACACATGGCGACGCTGCGCGCCGAGCTGAACCGCGCCTACGCCGCCTACACGGCCGCGTACGCGCCGCTCGACAAGCCGGGCCAAAACCGTGTCTTCACCCCGGACGAGGCCCGGGTCCGGGCGAAGGACGGCGGTCTGGAGAAGGTCCCGGATGAGTGGAAGGCACCGACCGCCCTCGCCCTGTTCGACGACGACTTCGCGTCGGCGTTCGCCTACGGGCTCGACCGGTGGAACGACAGCACCAAGACCGCGGCGAAGGCCGAGATCCTTCACCAGCGGGTGGTGGCGCCGCGCAAGATCGCGGAGCGCGCGGACAGCCCCGACCAGGCGGTCTCGCTCGCGATGGAGCACGACGGCGAACTGCGTCTGTCGACTCTCGCGCGGCTCATGGGTACCAGCGAGAGCGACGCCCTGGAGCAGCTCGGCACTCGGGTGTTCCGCGACCCGCGCAGCGGCCACCTGCTGCCGGCCGCCGACTACCTGTCCGGCGACGTCCGCAAGAAGCTCGCTGTCGCCCGCCGCCACCTCGCGGCCGGCCGCGACGACATGGCGAGCCACGTCGCAGCGCTGGAGGCCGTGGTCCCCCGCGACCTCGTCCCCGGGGAGATCAGCGCCAAGATGGGCGCGCCGTGGATCGGCGAGGCCGACGTCACCGCGTTCCTGCGCGAAATCCTTGAGACGCCCCACGTGCGCGCCGAGTACGGCGGCGGCTCGATGTGGGTCGTCAAGGGCCCGTCACAGGGCATCGCCTCCCGGGTCACCTGGGGTACCAAGTCCCGGTCTGCGGCAGAGATCGCCGAGGCGGTCCTTCAGCAGAAGCAGATCACCGTCACCCGCAAGCGGCCCGACGGCGGCTCCGTCGTCGACGACGAGGCGACCGCGGATGCGCGCGACAAGGCCACCGCGATGGCCGCCCGGTTCGCCGCCTGGGTGTGGGAGGACGAGGCCCGCGCCGCGCGGCTGGCCAAGATCTACAACGACCGGTTCAACGGCATCGCGCTGCGCGACTACAGCGATGTCCAGCTGACGCTGCCGGGGATCACTGCGGGCTGGAGGATGCGTCCGCACCAGAACGCGGCCATCGCCCGGATCCTCAACGAGCCGTCGGCGTTGCTCGCGCACGAGGTCGGCGCTGGCAAGACCGCGACCATGGTCGCCGCGACGCAGGAGCTGCGGCGTACCGGCCTGGCGAAGAAGCCGGCCATCGTCGTGCCCAACCACATGCTCGCGCAGTTTCGCCGCGAGTACCTGGAGCTGTACCCGAACGCCAAGGTGCTGGCTGCGTCCTCTGCGGACCTGACCGGCAAGAAGCGCCGCAAGTTCATCGCCCGGGCCGCGACCGGCGACTGGGACGCGGTGATCCTGACGCACTCCGCGTTCGGGAAGATCCCGATGACGCCGGCCAACCGCCGCGCCTACATGGAGGAGGAGCTGGCGCGGCTGCGCCAGCAGATCGCGGACGCGAAGGCCCGAGACGGCCAATCCCTGACGCTCAAGCAGCTGGAGAACGCGCTCACCAACGCCGAGGAGGCGATGGAGAAGCGCCTGGAGCAGGAGTCCAAGGACACCGGGGCGGTCTACTGGGAGCAGACCGGCGTCGACTACCTGATGATCGACGAGGCGCACGAGTTCAAGAACCTGCGCACCGTCAGCAGCATCCCGGGCGCTGCGGTGACGGGCTCGGCGAAGGCCTCCGACCTGCACATGAAGGTCGAGTACCTGCGCGGCAAGAGCGAGTCCGGGCGGGTCCTCACATTCGCCACCGGTACGCCGATCGCCAACTCGGTGACCGAGGCGTACACGATGAAGCGGTACCTGCGGCCGGACCTGCTGGACGCCGCCGGCATCAACGACTTCGACGCCTGGGCGGCGACGTTCGGCGACGTCGTGACCGACGTGGAGGTCAAGCCGGACGGCTCCGGGTTCCAGGAGAAGGCCCGCTTCGCGCAGTTCCGCAACGTCCCCGAGCTGTTGCGCATGTACCGGGTGGCGGCGGACGTTCAGACCGCCGCGGATCTGAACCTGCCGACGCCGCGGGTGCGCCGCAACGAGGAGGGCAAGCGCGGCGAGCTGCGGGTCGTGCCGATCAGCGCCGAACAGAAGCGGTACATCGAGGGTCTGCCCAACCACCCGGACGCCAAGGAGCCGGGCGGCATCCTCAAGATCATCGGCCTGGGGAAGCGGGCCGCGATCGACCCGCGGCTGGTTGGCGGCTCGGGCGAAGAGGGCGGCAAGATCGACCATGCCGCCCGGGAGATCGCCTCCATCTACCGGGAGAACAAGGACGTCGAGTTCCCGACGTCCAAGGATGACCCGACGCCGCAGCCGCTGAAGGGCGCGCTGCAGCTGGTCTTCATGGATCAGGGCGTGCCCGGGTCGAAGGCCAAGGGCGGCCTGGACGAGTACGGCAACGAGCAGCCGGCGTGGAACGCCTACGAGTACATGCGCGAGCGTCTGGTCGAGTCCGGCGTTCCCCGTGAGCAGATCCGATTCATCCACGAGGCCGGCAGCGACAAGGCGAAGGCCAAGCTGTTCGAGGACGCCCGCAACGGCAAGATCGCCGTGCTCATCGGATCCACCACCAAGATGGGTACGGGCACGAACATTCAGGATCGTGCCGTTGCCCTGCACCACATGGACTACCCGTGGCGGCCGGCCGACATGGCGCAGCGGGAGGGCAGGATCGAGCGACAGGGCAACCTGCACTACCTGATGGACAAGGACGTCCGGATCATCTCCTGGATCACCGAGGAGACGTTCGACGCATTCAACGCCGGCACGCTGGAGCGCAAGGCCAAGTTCATCGCGCAGATGAACCGCCGGAACTTCGACCTGCGCGAGATGGAGGACATCGGCGACACCGCGGTGTCCTTCGCGGTGATGAAGGCCCTGGCGACCGGCAACACCACGGTCCTCGACCACGCCAAGGCGGTGAAGGAGCGGGTCGATCTCCAACGTGCAGACGTGCGGTGGCACCGGCAGCAGGACGAGAAGCGCCGTGCGACCGATGTCCTGACCCAGCACATCTCGTGGCTGGACGGCGCCCTGGACACCTGGCACGCCGCCCGGGCGCAGCGCACGGAGACCCGCGGCGACGCCTTCACCATGACCCTGCCTGGCGGGCAGGAGTCCGCCAAGCGCAAGGAGGCCGGCGCCGAGGTGCTGGCCACCGTACGCGCGGCGCTTGGCGACAAGTCGTTGACGTCCGGGGACCGGGTGAAGCTCGGCCGGCTCGGTGGGCACACCGCGCATGCCACCATCGGCTACGACATCGGCGGCAACCGGATCGCGCGGGTCGGGTTCGACTGGCCGCTACTGCACAGCCGTCGAATATCGGGCACGTCCGGAACCTATGGCCGCGACGAGCTGGGGGACGGTGCCGGCGCGGGCATGATCGCGTCGCTGGAGAACCGGCTGGATGGTCTCGACGATCTGGTCAAGGACGGCGGGCAGCAGCTGGTCGAGTCCGAGAACGAGTTGGAGAAGGCCCGGCGTGGGCTGGGTGGACAGCCGCCGTATGGGGAGGCGCTGAAGGCGTCCGAGCGGCGTGTTGCGCTCCTGGCGCAGCTGATCACGGCCGAGCAGAAGAAGAAGGAACTACGCGGCCGCGGCCGCGACGACAAGGAACTCGTCAAGGCGACCAAGCGCGTTGAGGACCTGGAGTCGCGTCTCGACGCCGAGCGGCCGCCCCAGGACCTGATCGAGATGGCAGTCGATCCGGACCCTGACATTCGGCTGGACAGCCCGGACCCGACGCCCGTGATCTCTACCGGCCCCGACGGCAAGGTGAAGGTCGACGTGCCGGGGATGCGGCGCGACAGCAGCAACTCGATACCGGAGCAACGGCGTGGGTACGGCGAGCGGCCGGCGGCTTCGCAGGCTCGGGGGGAGGACGCGGTGTCCGCCGCTCCACAGTCCTCCACGGGCGAGCGTGCGCACCCGTCGACGCTGACGGACGAACAGATCGCCCACGAGATGGCTTCACTGGAGCCGGACCTGCTGGGGGACGGCGAGGTCGGTTCTCAGGACGTCGCCCGGCACGCCGTACTGACCAATGAGCAAGCCCGTCGCACCGAGAAGGCCGAGGACGACACGGCCAAGGGCCCAGGCGGCAGTTGGCAGGAGATGCAGGCCGAACAGGCGGACGGCCAGGACGCCGGGTTGTTCGGCGCCGCCGACGTGCACGCCGCGCAGCCCACCCAGCAGACCGCCGACGAGTACGGCACGCCGGACATGTTCGCCGACGCCGAAGGCGTGACCGACCGCCTCAAGGCCTCGCGCCTACATCGCGGGGACCGGTACATCGCGGACGACGGCACGGTGGCCGAGGTCGCCGACCAGCCCGAGCAGCTCGGCAAGGGCGGCAAGGGCGGGGTGCGGGTGCGCACCACTGACGGCCGGACCCTGATGCACCGGTCCGACCACGTCTTCCGTCGGGCCGACGACACCACCCCATCCGGGCAGCAGCCGGCCGCCGCGGTCGAGGAGGCTCACGGCAGCAGGACGCCCGAGCCGGAGGTCGCGGAGCCGTCCACGCCCGAGGCGAGTGCCTCGAAGAGTGACGCGCCG
Organism: Kitasatospora sp. NPDC059803; assembly: GCF_042732255.1. NCBI lineage: Bacteria > Bacillati > Actinomycetota > Actinomycetes > Kitasatosporales > Streptomycetaceae > Kitasatospora > Kitasatospora sp. NPDC059803. The sequence continues at coordinate 8,060 of NZ_JBHWIJ010000102.1, forward strand.
ACGGTGACGGCTGGGGACAACCAGCCCTCTGCAGTGTCTGGTGGGGACGCGACGCTACGCCACTACGACACCGGCGAGCAGATCGTCACCCCGGACGGTCCCGGCTGGTATGTCGGCGCGCACCCGGACGGCCAGCACTTCGTCAACGTCGAGGGCCGCTACGCCGCGTTCCCCGACCACGCCGTTCACCGCCCGGGCGAACACCCCCCTGCCGAAGTACCCGACCAGACGGCGGCTGCGGACGAAGCGCGTCGAGCGAAGCTGGAGCGGGCCGCCACCCCCGAGGGCATCACCCTGGACTACGGCGCCCGCCTGCACAGCCTCGACGAAGAGGCCGGACACGGCTGGATCGCCGACAAGGACGGGAACACCATCGGCTGGGTGCGCTCCCGGCCGGACCAGAAGGGCCGCACGGCCTGGTGGGGCCAGGACGGCCGCGGCGGCGCTCCGGAAGGCATGACCTGGCACGACAAGATGCCGGCGAAGGCTGGCATCCCGCCGATCCGCGTGGCGACCCACGTCGCGCAGGGCATTGATCTGGGGCACCGCGGCGAGAAGACCGGGCCTTCACGGCCGGGTAGTGCCCGGCAGGAGGTGACGTTCACCGAGGCCCAGGTGCGTGAGCTTTCCCAGCTCGCGCAGCCTGACCCCGAGGAACCGATCGGGTGGAGGCCGGGCGTCTTCCGGCGCTACCAGATGCGTTCGGACCATATGCGGACCTTGCGCGACGCCGCGAAGGCGGCCGCCGACCAGGCGGACACCGGGACCGCCGCTGGCCGGCGCCGGCAGAAGGTATTGCTCAACGCAGCGGAGAAGCTGGACCGCGAGGCGTACGAGACTGACCGCACGCAGGCGACCCTGCCGAAGCCGGGCGAGTCCGACCCGTTCGCCGATCCGTATGCCCCGCCCGCCGATGCGATGCCGGAGGCTACCGCCAGGCCCGAGGTCGCGGCCTCGGGTGACGGCGGGGAGGGTGTGTCGCTCGACCGCGGGCAGGTGCAGGCGGAGCTGGACTCGCTTCGGCCCAGTGAGTCGTCGACCCCGGCCGCCGGTGACCGGGCGTTGCCGCACTGGGCCCAACCGAAGCCGGAGTTGGAGCAGCTCACCGGTGCGTTCGGAGGCAATCGGCCGAAGAGTTCTCGCATCGTGCTGAGTGGCGAGTCGGTGCCGGGGCGGGGCCCTCGGAGCCGCCGGATTCGATCGGGCGGGCCGATCGCCGTAGACGACGCCGTGCGTCACAGCGGCGCGGTGTTCGGTGTGGATCACGCGTATGGCAAGGTCACGGATGCCTGGGCGGAGAAGGGCAAGCCGGACCTGGACAACGTGTACTACCAGATCCAGTGGTACGACCAGGCCGGGAAGCCCAAGGGCAAGCCCGAAACCGTCACCGCCTACAACAACCTGTACCGAGCTGCCGAGCCGACCAGCGACGAAGGCCCAGTGTCTGTCGCGGAGGCCTTCACCGCGATGGGTGAGCACCCGGACCCCGAGACGTTGAGCGAGACGGAGCGCGAAGCCGAGTTCAACCGGCTTCAGGCGATCGCCGAACCGTGGATGGGGCCCCGCACGGGCCCGGGTGCCGTCGCCCGCCAGCAGATTCTCAACGAGGTCAGCGCGCGGCAGGAGGAGCTGGACGTCAACCGGGGCTGGGAGGACCGGGATCGTTACTGGGAGGAACGGCCGGAGACCGGGCTGAACCCGGGTGACGACACGACGCCGTTCCGGCGCGGCGACGAGGTGCTGGTTCGGTTCCACCCCTCTGGCCGCCAGTGGAACGCCCGGGTTCTCGGTGTCGACCCGGACGGGCAGATCCGGGTGGAGAAGCCCAGCAGTACGGCCACGTTCCCGGTAGACGCTGATCAGATTGCGCCACACGGCAAGGACGTGCGGCCTGTGCGCGGCGGCGACGCCGTGAAGGACCGGGCCCGGCAGGACCCGAACCCCAAGGCCGAGACGGCTCGCAGCTCGCCGCCGTCCGGGACGTCCCACGAAGCGCCGGCGGGTCCCGGCGACGAGACGAATGTGTCCCCGGGGACAGGCCCGACATTGCCGGGGCCGGTCGCCGAGCACGACGAACAGACACCGGGCCAGCCGTCGCGCTCAACCGTGCCCGACACCACGCTGCCGGAGGCGGCGGAGCGGTTGGCGGATGCCGACTGGGCGGATGCTCAGCAGTCGTGGGAGAAGAATTGGAGCAAGAAGCCGGAGCCGAACGCGGAGTCGGTCCGGTATGCGAAGCGAAGCCTGGCGACGAGCGCGCCCGAGTCTTCCGATCCGTCGTTCGCACTTCGCCAGTCCAAGAACCCGACGATGAAGTTCAGCCCGATGGGGCACTACTGGGTCTGGACCGAGGACGGCGGGAAGACTTGGTCGATCACCACCCGCACCCTCGGTGAGTACGTCGGTGACCCCGAGCTGAGCAAGGTGGCTGGCACCGAGGAAGACGCCCACCGACTCGCTCTCGCCTTCGAGTCGATCAATGACGGCGAGGGCACGACGCTTGGGCTCCCGTGGGATATTTCTCGCCGCGCCGACGAAGTGCGGGACGTCAACGGGGTGTCGTACGCGCAACGGATGCGCCAGGCCCGCGCACGGTTCGATGCCGACCGGGCAGGCGCTCAGCACCGTGAAGCACCGACTGCGTCGGACCTCGACGAGTCTCAGAACATCGAGCACGTCACGTTGCCACCGAATGAGGTTGATGCCGACCTGCGTTCCCTCACGCCAGATGGAGGGGACGGCGAAGAGACGCAGGACCGTGGTCGGCATGAGCGCGGCCAGGATGTACCAGCCGGGGAAGACAGCCGGAAGCGTGAGGGTGACGGCAGGGAGGGTGTGTCGCTCGACCCCGGCCGGGTGAAGGCGGAGCTGGACTCGATCCGGCCCGGTGAGCCTTCAACCCCGACCACCGGGGCAGCGGGCAGCTCGCCACCGTCCGGGGTGTCCCACGAAGCGCCAGCGGGTTCCGGGGCCGGGAATGTGTCCCCGGGGACAGGTTCGGCGCCTCAAGGTGCTGCGCGGAACGTGATCGGCGAGCGGCCGGTGGCCGAGATGAGCCGCCAGGAGCTTGATGACGAGCTGTCGGGTCTCGATGACGCGCTGGATCAGGTCAAGAACTCCACCGACCCGCTGGATCTTGCGTGGCGGCGCCGGGCGGAGCTGCGCCAGTGGGAAGCGCTCAAGGAGTACAACCGCAAGACGGAGGTCACGAAGCCGGCGGATCGCAGTGAGGAGATTCAGAACCGGCTGGACGGCTACGGGCTGCGCGCGGACGAGGGCGAGGGCCGCAATGTCGAGCGGATCGAGGACATGCCGCCAGCGAAGCCCGGGGCGCCGTCCGACGCCGAGTGGGAGCAGATCGACGCCGCGGCCGCAGGCCTGGAGGAGTACCCGCCGACCGTCGAGCAGTCGCTGATCCATGAGGCGGTGGCCCGCCGTGGGCTGAACGCGGCGGTGATGGCGCTCGCCGGCACCGGCAAGTCCTCCACGTTGAAGCAGTTGTCGCGGCGCATGCCCGGCAAGAAGATCGACTACCTGGCGTTCAACCGTTCGGTCGCGGAGGAGGCGAAGCAGGCTAAGGCCAAGGGCGAGTACGCGGACAACGTCACCCCGCAGACCGCGAACGGCATGGCGTTCAGGGCGGTCAACAAGCGCTATCAGGACGCGGGCCGGGACCTCGGGCAGCGGCTTCCGCAGGACGGCGATGGCGGCGCGAAGAGGCAGACCGCGCAGACGGTGGCCGACCTGATGCGGGTCTACGACTGGGTGGAGTACGCGCCCGGGAAGTCGCTGAAGCCGTCGTCGGCCGCCTACCAGGCCCGCGACCTGGTCGCGCGCTGGTGCCAGTCCGCTGATGAGGAGATGGGCCCGCAGCACCTGAATCTGCCGCCGTGGATCGAGGAGGAGCACCGGGACGCGCTGTTCGAGGCGCTCAAGCCGATCGCCGACCGAATGTGGGCGGATGTCCTCGACCCGCACGGCAAGCTGACGTACGACCAGGACTACATCGTCAAGCAGTGGGCGCTGTCCGGGTTCAAGGTCGACTCGGACGTGATCTTCTTCGACGAGGCGCAGGATGTTAATCCTGTGCTCGATGGGGTCGTGCGCGCCGCGATGGGTCAGGGCGTGCAGGTTGTCGCGGTCGGCGACTCCAACCAGTCCATCTACGGGTTCCGGGGCGCCACCGATGCGCTCGCCCGTTTCCCTGTCGACGCCAGGCTCACCCTCACGCAGTCCTTCCGGTTCGGCCCCGAGATCGCGGAGGCTGGCAACCGGTTTCTTCGGTTGTCCGGCACCGAGATGCGCCTCAAGGGCCTGGCCGGCAAGCAGTCTTGGATCACCGAGCTGGGTCCGGACGACGCGGACGCGGTGCTGTGCCGCACCAACGCCACCGCGGTGATTGAGGCGATCGACGCCCTGGACCGCGGCAAGCGGGTCGCCGTCGCGGGTGGCCTGGACGAGATTCGCAAGTTCGTCGAGGCGGCCCGGCAGCTCCAGGCCGGCGAGAAGACGAACCACAAGGATCTCGCTGACTTCGCTGCCTGGGACGACGTGGTCGAGTACGTCGAGCAGGAGTCCGAGGCGGCCGGGTCGATGCGCACCCTGGTCCAGCTGATCGAGAACGACACGGACGGCAAGCTCGACCGGCTTCTGGAGTCGGGCGGTCTGGCCTCCGACATCCGCGTCAGTGACGACGGCGAGCGGCTATGGATCTCCGGCACCAGGTTCGGTGACCCGGACCACGAGGCGTTCACGCGCTGGTTGAAGGACTCGAAGTCGAATGGCTTCGGCAAGCTCGCCTGGGACGACCAGTCGAAGCGCTGGTACTACCAGCCCGGTACCCACACGGTGACTAACCGGCGGTCCGGCCGGAGCTGGACGGTGAAGAACCCGGCCGGCAACCGCGACGCCGCGCTCGCCGCCGTGAAGACGTACATCGACCAGCACAGCCACGCCCCCGAGGACGGCGAGGGCGGCATCGTCGGCGAGCACCAGGACCCGGACGTGGTGATCTCCACCGCGCACAAGTCGAAGGGCCTGGAGTGGCGCCGGGTCAGGATCGCCGACGACTTCCGCGGCCCGGAGCTCACCGAGAGCGGCGAGTACGACCTGACGACGATGCCCAGCGACGAGGACCTGCGGCTGTCGTACGTGGCGGTCACCCGCGCCACCGAGACTCTCGACGCCGGGGGCCTGGGCTGGGTGTGGGAGGTGACCCGATCCGAGGACCCGATGGAGGCGCCGGACACCGACTACCCGCGGGACTGGACGCGCGAGGACTTCACCCCCGGCGACACCGTGCTGTACGTCTCGGAAGACGGCGAGCAGCTGCTCACCGGCGACGTCGTCAACGCCGACACCACGCTGACAGTCCGCGACCCGCAGACGGGCCGCACCTCCACGATCTCCCTGCAGCAGGTGCGCAGGCGCAACGGCGACCCGCAGCCACGTGCCGAAGTCGCCTCAGACGATGAGCTCCAGGCGGCGATCGACTCCGGCCGCTACATGGCGCCGGGAAGCAGTTCGGCCGTGGTGGGGCAGCACGACCGGGGCTCGGGCAGCACCGCGGAGGACCGCTCCGGCCCGGCGGCCCTTGCCGGCGATGACGTCGATGCGCGATCTACCGCGTCCGGCGGAGCAGGTACCGATTCGGCGGACGCCGGCCGGGGGGAGGACGGCGAGCGCACTGCGGCCGACGCGGAGCAGGCGGTGCTGCACGAGGTGCCGCGCACGGCTGCCGGGCACGACGCAGGCAGCGGTCGGCACGAAGACCAGGGCGAGGCTCGCCATGAGGAGGGTGCCGAGCGGGATCACAACGCCGAGGAGCAGCTGGGCGGCGAGAACGAGGGTGATGCTGAGGAGGCGGCTCGCCGCCGGCGGGGGGACCAGGAGGACCGCCAGGATCAGGGTGTCGACGCGGACCGACCGAGGTCGGGTGAGCACCGCGATCGTGAGGCGAATCGCCGTGCGCTCGACGACAGCACGGCCGCCGAGCACCGAGACGGTGAGCACGACTCCGAGCACGGCAGCGGCAAGGAGGACGAGAGCAGCGACAGGGGGCGTTCTCGCCGTCGCCGGCGGGGTCGGCGTGGCCGTCCTGACGGGACGAACGGCGGCGGGCCCGACCTCGACGGGCTGGGGGCGCCGGACGTCCCGCTGATCGGCGTGCCCCTGCCGAAGGGTTCCCCTGCGCCTGGCGGGCACGACGCCGCGGGTGAAGGTGGTCGGGCCGGGCTGGGCAGTCACCCGGGTGGTTCCGGTCGTTCGGCGGACACGCCGGTTCGGCGCTCGGGCAGGGTGCAGCCGCCGACCGGTGTCGTGGCGAGCCGCTGGAACCCGGAGGAGGGCGGACAGGTGCCCAACGTCGTCGGGAGCCTGGCTGCGGCGGCCGGCGGGCACCCGGACGACGCCAAGGAGTGGAATGCGCTGCTGGGTGAGGCCAGTGCGGCGGCGCCGCTCGCCCAATTCGACGCGAACGTCGAGCACTTCCTCCCCGGACACGACGGCCCGATGCGGGAGTTCCTCGCCGAGCGGGCCCGCCTGCTGCGGGCCGAAGCCGAGGCGACCGGCCAGCGCGCGACGGCGGACTACCTGGAGCGGCTTCGTGCCGCCGACAGCCCTGCGGCTGGGGAGGCCGTCTACTTTGGCTCTTACCGCGGTGACGGGCGCCGGGGCGGTCCGGGCATCATCGGTGAAGGCCGGTACTACGAGGAGCTGCGGGAGGCGTTCGCCCGCCAGCGCGCGCAGGCCCGGGCGGAGGCTGAACGGCGGGGCCTCGACGCGGATGTGGTGGAGCGGTTCCTGCTGCACGCGGACGGCGCCGATCCGGACCGGCCCGCGGCGATCAGCGCGCACAGCGTCGAGGAGCCGCTGAAAGTCGCCCGGCACGACGCGTTCTACGCGATGGTGGCCAACCTGCCGGAGGCGGTCCGGCTCGAACGGTTCCCCGGCACGCTGGAGGAGTACGAGCGGCGCAGCGCCCTGGTCAAGGCCGCGTTGCAGGAGCGGGGCTCGGTCGGGCGGCCGGACGGCGCCGGTGCGCTCCCGGCAGAGCCGGCCAGCGGATCGACGGCGGCCGGGGGCGCGGGCGCGGGTGAGGAGCGGCTCGCGCGGGTGCGTGAGCGGTTCGCCGGCGGCGAGGGCATCCCTGGCAGTGCGAGGAACCGGGCGTACGTGGCGCGGCTCGGCGCGAACCCGACGCTGGGAGTCTCCCCCGGTGGTGGGGTGGCGTACTGGTCGAAGGACGGCGGGCGGACCTGGGAGTTCGGCCATGCCCGTACGGGCGCCACGATCGGTTCGCGTGACGGCAGCTCTGTGGAGGGCAGCCGGGAGGATGCGGCGGCGATGGCGGCCCGCTACGAGGGGCTGGTCGACGCCGAGGGTCGGCCGTTCCCGTGGGACGCGCCGGATGCGCAGGCGGCCGGGCGGGGCTGGCGGGACGCCGAGGGCCGGCGGATCGGTGAGGCGATGCGGTCGGTGCGCGATGAACACGTCGCTCCCCAGGAGCACGAGGAAGTACGTGACGCCGCCCAGGACTTGACCGGGCAGACCGATCCTGACCTGCCGACGATGGACGGCAGCGGCCAGAAGCTGCCGGACGATCTGACGGGCGTCGATGAAGGTGTTCTGGAGGCACACCTGGCCGTGGTAAGCGACCAGGTCGCGGCGACCGGCGACTGGGACAACCCGGAGCTTCACCGGATCGCCGACGAGTTGGACCGGCGCGCCGCCGAGCGTGGGGACTACTGGCGGGCGCTCGCCCCGCTGGCTGCGCAGGCATCCGATGCTCCCCCGGCGGACGACGTCGCGCGGGCGGCCGAGGAGCAGCTGATGGATCAGCTGGCCGGCCTGTACCCGACGAAGGAGACCCGCCGGGAGTACCTGGAGCGGGTGGAGGCGGAGCGTCAGCGGCTTCGTCACCAGTACGACAACGAGTACCGGCCGACGATCAGGTCGGCGGTCGAGGACTACACCAAGGGCTACCTGGTGCGCCGGGAGTCCGCGCAGAAGGCGCGGGCAGCGCGGGTCAAGCAGGAGGCCGAGGAGGCTCGGGCAGCCGCTGAGGGACGGCCAGCACGGCGTGTCGCGAACGGTCTGCGGATCGACGACCCGGACTACATGCTGTTCGAGGCCCCGCAGTCCGTCTTCGACAAGCACGCCTCGGACGAGCTGCGCGAGTGGATCGAGTACCACAACGACGGCGAGCGGCCGATGTCGTTCTCCCGGTACTACCAGCAGCACCTGGCCGGTGAGCGGCAGGCCAGGGCTCAGTGGGAGGACGAGCAGGATGCCGTGCGAGCGGCCGCCGGCCCGGACCAGCCGGCCTCGCCGCCGGTCGTGGATGCTCCGGGTGATGGGCAGGCTCAGCGGCCTCGCAGTACGGGCGAGCCCGCGGCCGCGGGCGCCACGCCGGTGCCGGCGGAGCCGGAGCATCGGCCGTCTGCGGCCGGTCCGGCGGCGGGGCAGCGGCCTGAGGCCGAGCAACAGGACGGTGTTGACCGCCAGAAGCGGGTGAAGGAGCAGGGCCTGCCCGAGCCGATCGGTGGCCGGTCCGCGCAGTGGGTAGCCGTCGAGCAGCTGCGTACGGGTGATGTTGCTCGGGTCGAGGGCAGCGACGAGAACGGCAACCCGGTCGGTCGCTCCGGGTGGGTGCTGAGCCGGCGCGAGGCGGTGATCACCCGCGGTGGCAGAACGGTTCGCGGCCACGAGGTCACCATGGGAGACGACGCGGAAGGCACGTCGGGCCGGCGCGGGATGGTGTTCGTCGCCGCCGGTGAGCAGGCCGCCCGGGCTGACGCGCCGTCCGAGCAGGGTTCCATGCTGACTGGCGCGCAGCTGGAGGCAATGACCAGCCGGCTGGATGGCGACCACCCCACCGACCGCACCGGCGTGGGGCTGTTCCCCGGCTCGCTGGTACGCGGCCCCGGCGACAGGGAGGGCATGGTCACCGGGGTCACCGCCTCGGCGGTGTCGGTGCGCTACGAAGGACGGCGCCACGACCAGGACGCCGCCCCGGGGGACCTGGAGGTCGTCGACGGCGGTGCCGCCCGCCCGGCCGGCTGGACGCCGGACGGGCAGCACATCAAGCCGGGTCAGGTCGCTGTCGACCCGGACACCCGTCAGCCGGTCGGTGTGGTGCAGGCCGTGGACGGCGACGCCGTCGAGGTCGCGACACCGCAGGGCATCGAACTCGCCGATGGCGGGTCGTTGACCGTGGCGCGCAGCGCGCAGCCGGACGAGGCCGGGCCCGCGATCGTGGCGCTGCGGCCGGTGCCGGCCGGGGAGCTGGCCCAGGGGGACGTTGTGCTGGTGGACGACGCCGGCCGCAAGACGCCGGTGCGGGTGATCGGCCCGCCGGTTCGCGATGGGGAGCACGTCGTCGTGGACTACGAGGAGGTCGAGACCGGAACGCGCGGGCAGCTGCGGGCCGACCGGGCGCTGCTGCTGCCGCGTGCCTCCGGCGCCTCTGGGCAGCCGGCCGACCTGTCGCCGCAGGAGGCCGTCACCGGGATCGACGACACCCGGCGGGCCACCCCCGCTGGTACGGCTCCGCAGGCCGACGCCGGGATCGTCCCGCAGTTGACGCCTGCTGAGCGGGCTCGGATTCACGCCCTCGGGCTCGGTGAGGCGGACGATCCCGAGGCGCGGGAGGCCGCCGAGCGGATCGAGGCCGGGCAGCCGGTGACCGTGGGGCAGGCCCGGGCCCTGGAGGAGGCACTGCGTCAGCATGCCGATCCGCGCGCCGGGGAGGGCCGCACGGCCCGGCGTGCTGCGGACCGGCTCGCGCAGGCCGCCGGCGGGCGGCCGCAGGAGCAGGACCGCGCTCCAGTGCAGGGGGCGGCCGGGGACCTGGTGCCCGGTGACGTGGTCGCGGTGCCGCAGGGCAACGGCACGTCGAAGCCGGTGGTGGTGACCGATTCCCGGCCGGGCCCGGGCGGCACCCAGGCGTTGACGGTCGAGGACGCCTACGGTCTCGCGGAGGAGGAAGTGCTGCCCGCCGCGGCTCCGGTCCACCACCTGCCGACGCCGCAGGCGACCGCGCCCGCGCCCGCGGCGAAGCCCGCCGAGACTGCGCCGCCAGCTCCCTCGGGTGCGTCTACGGCGCGGCCGAGGACCAGCGACGTCGTGGCCGCCCGCGCGCGGGACGCAGTCGACGCAGTCGTGGAGGCCGCGGTGGACGGCGTGGTGCCGGGCACCATCCACGCACTGCGGCAGTCCGTCGCCGAGCGGCTGGCACCCGGCGCTGCCCGGAGCGGTGAGCGGCGCGCGGCCGCCGATGCCGCCGAGGCCCTGCGCCGTCTCGGGCTGGAGAAGTCGGCGCACGCCCACGCCGACCAGGCCGTTCGGCACGCCGCGCAGAAGGCGCGGGAGGCCGCGGTGAAGGCGGTGCTGCGCACCCTCAACGACCTGGAGCCGCTGGACGGGGAGAGCGAGGAGGAGACCGCGCAGCGCGCGGTGCGGCTGCTGCGCCGCATCCCGGAGGGGATCGACCCGACCACGTTCGCGCTGGTGGCCATGGCTCGCTCGTACCGGTCCGCAGGCGGCAACGCCGGTTCTGCGGCTGGGGCTCCGGCCGCCGACCGGGGTGATGCGGCGGCTGCCGCCGGGCAGCGCGCCGGCCACGCGGCGGCGTCGTTCGCCGGGCGGGCGGTCGGCTCCGCGCTGGGGGCGGCATTGTCCGTGCTACGTCGCCGGCGCCTGGACCAGCAGCAGGTCGAGCAGATCGTGCAGCGCACGGTCCAGGCGATGGCCGAGGGCCAGGAGCAAGCGGCGCGGGAGATCGTCGACGGCGTGCCGCCCGAGGCCCGGCCCGGGCTGTTCTCCCGGGTGACGGCCGCGCTGGTGCGCCTGGCCCGTCGGGTCGCGGCCTGGCTGCGGGAACTGCTGCGCAAGGTCGCCGCGGTGTGGCGGGGCGAGGACGGGGAGCGTCTCCAGCGGGTGCGGGAGCGGCTGGCGCGGCGGCTGCGGTGGTGGCCAGAGACGCGGGAGATCGAGGCGGACATCGCGGCTGCCGCTGGCGAGACTGCCGGGAGCGCGGAGGCCGGCGCGGATCTGACGCCGTGGCTGGCCATGCTGCCAGCCGGGCGGTTCGGCCAGGTTGAGCGGACGGTCAGCCGCTGGGAGCCGGCGAGCACCGCCGACCTTGAGGCCGGGCGGCTGCCCGAAGCTGTCGAAGAGCGGCGGTGGACGGCGGACCGGGCGGTGGACGGCGGACCGGGCCCGGAGGCGCTGCGGCATCTGGCCGCTGTTCTCGGCGCTGGCGAGGCCCTGGACTCGGCGGTCACCGACCAAATGCGACAGATGGCACCGGAGTTGGGGAACGATCCGCACGAGCGGCTCCGATCGGTGCAGTTGTACGCGCAGACCGCGATCCAGCGCGCTGACCGGATCGCCGCCGAGGCGGCGGCCGGCAGCCGAGACGCCGAGCTGGAGCTGGACAGCGCCCGGGCGGAGGCCCGGCAGGCCGTGGCAGACGAGCGGCGCGCCCAGACGGCGTACGCGGCCGCGCTTCGCGACGCCGCCCGGCACGCACTCAGCCGGGTTCGGCAGCTCGGCAACGGCGGTGGGCTGCGGGCGAGCGGTGAGGGTGCGGAGCGGCTGCGCGGCCTGGAAGCGCTCCTGCCCGCCGACTGGCTGGCTGCGGCCGGCCCGCTCACCGTCAGCGCGGGCGCGCACCGCGGCTCCTACCACCCGCAGAGCCGGCACCTGACCGTGGGTGAGAGCGACGCGACCGCCCTGCACGCCCTGGCGCATCACCTGCAGCACTCGATCCCGGAGCTGGCCGCCGCCGAGGAGGCGTACCACTGGGTGCGCACCTCCCGGGGCGAGGTCGGGGCACGGCAGCGGGCTCCGCAGGTCAGGCTGGCCCAGTGGTTCCCCGGCCACGGCCACCACCCGCGGGCAACCGCCCGGCAGGGCGGCTGGGCAGACCTGTTCACCGGCTCGGAGCCGGCGGACGGCCGTTCCTGGGAGGTACTGCCCACCGCGCTGGAGGCGATGTTCAGCGGCTCGACGTGGTACCTGGACGACGACCTACGTCAGTGGCTGCTCGGCGTGATGAGCACGCTGGGACGGCGGGCGTGATCGGATCGGAGGAGAAGGCGATGTTGCGGGTGACGGGCGCGCTGCCCGGCGGGCAGGTGTACGAGGTGGAGATCACCGGCCAGGCCGACCGGCCGGTGATCGGCTCCCGGCTGGTGGCCGCGATGCTGAAGGCGGCGCAGCACGGCGGGGTGCTGGTTCGACCGTCGCCGACCGAGGCCCCGCTCGTGGTGGACGGCGCGGACCCGAGGTCGGTGCTGGCGCTGCTGGAGGAGCGCAGTAGCCGGATCCTCGGTGTCCACGGGGCCGTGCCGGGGCCGGAGGAGGTGCACGTCGCCGGAACGGTGTACTGACCGGCGAAAAGCTTTACCGCGGTAAAGCCCCGCGAGTCGCTGGCGAGGCGCCGCTCGCCCGGCCAGGGACCGTGGTTCCGAGGCCAGTCGGAGCGCAACCGACACGGCGCTCGCCGCGGCTTGTTCCTTGGGCCGGAGAAGGCATCAACGCTATGGTCCCTACAGGACCATAGGAGGACCTGTTGACCAGTAACGATGACGACGCCGCGACCCAACGCCATGGATACAACGGGCACTTCATCGTGAACCGCGACGTGCTCGCGAACACGATGGCAGCGCACTTGTCTGCAAGCCAACTCGAACTCTTCATGGGCGTTCTCGCCGGTGCGGTTGACCTGACCCAAGGCCCACTGAGCCCCCGGGCGCAACGTGACCTGGCCAAGCTGCAGGAGCACGATCTGATCCTCAAGACAGCTCAGGGCTACGAGGTCAGCCCGAAGGTAGCCCTTCCCCGACCGGCGAGCTGAGGGTGGGGGGGGGGGGGCGACACCCCCCGGCCCGCCGCCCCGCCCCGGCGCGCGGGCGCGCGTCAAACCACAGGAATTCTCCGCCCACACTGCGCGCCCGGCCGCGGGGCGGCGC
>NZ_JBHWIJ010000102.1:21046-25802 GCF_042732255.1 Kitasatospora sp. NPDC059803
CTCTGACACATTCATCTACACACAACCCTCCGTGGTGTGGGCCTCGGCCCGCTCCTGTCGCCCCCCCCCGCGGGGCGGGGGGGGGGGGGGGCGCGACACACCCCCCGCGCCCCGCCCCCCACCCTCGCCCTTGTGCGCACCTATCGAATCTCCGTGAAGTCCCTCCCACAGGCCGGCCAGCAGCCGACCGGCCAGCAGCCGGCCGGCCAGGGGCCCGAGGATCAGGAGCCGGCCGACGACGGCCGGCAGTGGGCGGGCGATCCGTACGATGACGGCGACGAGACGTTGCCAGATGACCCGGCAGTGACGGCTCGTTTCTCCGCCCCGGGCGGTGAGGAAGCGTGGCTGGAGCGTGCTGCGGACGGCACACTGACCGGGTGGCTGCGCGATCCGTCCGGCCAGGTCTACCGTTACTCGGACGCCGATGCGTGGGCCGTGGACGTGGACGACGCCGGTATGACGCCGTCCGGCGGCGGTACCCAGACCGACGAGCAGCCCGCAGACGGCGAGCAGCCGGAGAACGAGGCGGAGCCGGACGGCGGCAGCCAGGACAGCGAGCTCCCCGACGAGTTCCGGAAGTAGGAGGAGGCCGACGTGGAGATTCAGGATCTGCCTGGCCGCGCTGCAGCTGTGCAGTCCGCCGCGGAGGGCGCTGCTGCTGCGAAGGCCGGCGAGACGGCGGCGGGGTGCCCGTACTCGGAGCTCGGTGACTTCGCTGAGCGGTACCGGCGCCGCTTCTGGCTCCGCGGCTTCCAGGACGCTGGCGGCACGCTGCCTGAGCACCAGGACGGCAGGCCAGACGACGCCGGGTGACGGCGCGACGGTAAGGGCACACAGGGGGCACGGTCGCGGGGCTCATCGTCCCCGTCCCGAGGAAGTGCCCCGTGCCGCCGCGTCCACCAGCCCGGCCCCGCCGTCTGCAGGGCATCGTCCGAGCGATCTGCGCCGTCACCGGGGTGCAGGACGAGGTCGGAGACGTCATCCTCCCCGGGGCATTCACTCGCACCCTGGCCGCCCGGCCCGTTAAACCCGTGTTCAGCCACGAGTGGAAGGACCCGATCGGGGTCTGCCACGGGGTCGAGGAGTGGCTGCCCGGTGACCCCCGGCTCCCGAAGACCACCCCGATGGGCAAGCCCTGGCCGAAGGACGCTGGCGCCCTGGTCGCCGACGTCGGCCACAACCTGCGCACCAGCCGCGGCCGCGACGTCTTCGAGCAGGTGAAGCAGTGGCACGAGGAGGGCGGCGGCGCCCAGTGGTCGATCGGCTACGTCGTCCCCAAGGGCGGCGCCACCAAGCGGGCCGGGGTGAGGATCATCCACGACCTTGACCTGTACGAGGTGTCGCCGGTACTGCACGGCGCGCACCCGCTCACCATGGCGCTGGAGGTCAAGGGCAACCCGGCCGGACAGTCCCAGGCCTTGGAGTACAAGGCGACCGGGCCGCACGGGGAACCTCAGGTCGGCCAGGGCGTGATGATCGCTCTGTTCCCGCCGCCGGAGGTCTCCGACGCGCTCGCGCACCCGCAGGGCACCGCGGCCGGCGATCTGCACGTCACGCTCGCGTACCTCGGCCAGGCCGACGCGCTGGGTGGGTACCCGGACGACCTGCCAGACCTGATTCGTACGGCCACCTCCGGCGCGCCACAGCTCGAAGGCCAGCTCGGTGGGATCGGCCGTTTCCCTCCGGGCGAGGACGGCGTGCCGGTGTGGGTGCCCGTCGACGTGCCCGGCCTGGCGGAACTGCAGCAGCGAGTCGTGTCCGCGCTGGCCGGATCAGTCTTCAACGAGGCCCTCCGCACCGACCACGGCTTCACCCCGCACCTGACGCTCGGCTATGACCTTCCCGACGACGTCCCAACCGTCGATGCGACTCCGGTCATCTTCGACGAGCTGTTCGTCGTCCGCGGTACCGACCGCGTCGGCATACCGCTGGGACGCCCCGCGGAACAGGACGACGTCGGACCCGACATCGCCCCCTCGCCCCCCGCGCCGCCAGTTCCGGCGCCGGTGGGGCCGGCAGTCGAGGTGAAGACCGCCCACCAGGCCGTCGCCGCCGCGAAGTCCGTCGCCACGCGGCGCAACCGCCTTGAAGTGAAGTCCGCTCACCAGGCTGTCGCCGAAGCCAAGTCGCTGATCAGCCGGATCGAGGAGAAGAGCATGCAGCCGCCGATGGCCGGATCGTATGAGGAGCAGCAGTCCCACCTACGGGACGCGCTCCAGGTGCTGTTCCTGCCTAACCAGGACGCCAGCGCCGACGCGGCCTGGGTGTGCATCGAGGCGACGTTCCCCGACCGCGTAATCGCGACCGTGGCCCGCCCCGAGCCCGGCGAGACGATCACTTACTCCGTGCCGTACCAGAACGCCGGCGGCGACGTTGTCCTCGGCACCCCGCAGCGGGTCGAGCTGACGGTCGTTGCCGTCGACACCGAAGACCCGGACGGCGACGAGGAGGTCGAGGAGGAAGCCGAACCCGAGGAGGCCGCCGAAGCACGGTTCCTGCAGCCCGCCGCCGGCCGGCTCGCTGATGCCACCTCGGCGATCGCCGTGGCCGACGTCGAGCCCGAGCAGTTGGAGAACCTCCGCCCGGCCGTCGACCGCCTACTGCGAACCCTGGCCCGCAAGGGGATGCCCATCAGCGAGGGCAACGCCGAACCCGATGACGACTTCGGCGACGACTGGGGCCTGTACGACCACCTCGACGACGAACAGGACCAGGCCGACGGCCAAGGCGGCGCCCCGGACGCCGACGCACCCGCTCCGGCGACAGTTCCACCCGGGGGCCCGGCCCCCGCGCCGGCGGTCACCACCCCAGGCAGCCCGGAGCCGAGCGACGAGGCCACGAACCAGGACGAGGAGGTCACCTTGGACCCGGAGGAGGTCGAGGCCCAGCTCAAGGCGCTGGCGGCATGACCAAGCACTGTCGTGGGGGCCGGCGCGGGCGACGTTGGCCGGCCGCGCCGCGCCTTAGAACCCAAAAAACCATGCAAAGAACCCGGTCGTGTGTGGGGGTGGCCGGGCTACGAGGCGCGGCAGCACGCGACGTTAGACCCTCATCTCCCTTCCACTGACCCGGAACGTTTCGGGTCGTCCCGGTGCTGGCCGGGCGAGCGACGCGCGCCAACCGTCCGCCACCAGCACTTGGAAGGCTCCGTGAGCACCGCCACCGCCGACATACCCCTCAAGACCCTCATCAACGAACTCGCCACCCGCCAGGGCGAGGCCCGCCGCATCAGCGAGACCTTCAAGGTCGATGAGCAGGGCCGCTTCACCGTCTCCACCGAGCAGAATCAGGCGTACCGCAAGGTCATCCAGGACGCGCAGGAGCTCAAGTCCCTGATCGACGCCCGCAAGAGCGCCGACGACATCGCCGGCTTCCTGGACGCCCCCGAGGCCCCGTCCGCCGCCGGCCAGTTCTACGGCAGCCCCCAGGGCCCCGAGGTGAAGTCCCTCGGCGACCTCTTCGTGGAGAGCGACGGTTACGAGCGTGCCCGTGAGCGCGGCTTCGAGGGTTCCTCCCAGATCCGCGCCGGCATGGAAGGCAAGTCCATCTGGGCCCTGTCCGCTGGCACCATCACCCACAACAGCTTCGGCGGCGCGCAGAACGTCGGCATCAGCGAGCTGGCCCGCCGCAAGTCCCGCATCCGCGACCTCTTCCCCAAGGCCACGACCAAGGCGTCCGTCCTGTACGGCATCCGCGAGACGGGCTGGACCAACAACGCCGCACAGATCCGCCAGCGCACCGCCGCGGACGGGGTCTCCCCAGCGGCTGGCCTGCCGACCGACCAGTGGGGCCGCGCCCCGGAGTCGAGGCTCGACTTCAAGCCGGTGATGTACCCGGTCACCGAGATCGCCCACGTACTCCACGCGCACAAGAACATCCTCAGCGACGAGCCCCGGCTCAAGTCGTTCATCAACAACCGGATGGTCGAGGGCGTCAAGTACCGCGAGGACTATGACCTGTTGCACTCCTCCGGCGACGGCGAGAAGCTCACCGGCCTCTTCAACGTCCCCGGCGTCCAGGAGTACGCCGCGCTCCAGGCCGACAAGCGAAGCGTGCAGGTCCGACGGGCCATCACCAAGGGCATCCTCGCTGAGTACGAGATGACCGGCCTGGTGATCTCCCCGAACCTCTGGGAGGAACTGGAGCTGGAGACCGACAACAACGGCGCGTTCCGCATCGCCGTCGCCGTCGCCGTCGGTGCCGAGAAGAAGGTCTGGCGCCTCAACGTCGTCGACACCACCGCCATGGCCGACGAGAAGTTTCTCGTCGGGGCGTTCGGCACCGGCGCCCAGCTCTACGACCGCGAGTCCGTCTCCGTCACCGTCTCCAGCGAGAACGGTCTGAACTTCGAGAACGGCGTCATCAGCATCCGCGCCGACGAACGCGTCGCCCTAGAGGTCGCCCGCCCCGAGTCCTTCGTCGTCGGCACCTGGGCATAGCAGCCCCCGCCAGCCCGGGGCAGCTGCGCACTTCGGCATGGAACCACGATCGGTCGGTCGTGGTTCCATGCCGAAACGTTCATATAGACGCGGCCAGCCCGGCACCAGAGCAACTGCCCCGACCACGACCGGTGGGTCGTGGTTCCGTGCCGAAACGTTCACAAGCACCCCGCTAACCCGCGACAGCTGCACACCGCGGCACGGAACCACGATCAGTGGGTCGTGGTTCCATGCCGAAACGTTCATATAGACGCGGCCAGCCCGGCACCAGAGCAACTGCCCCGACCACCTCCGGAGTGTCGTGGGTGCGTGCCCAA
>NZ_JBHWIJ010000103.1:0-1478 GCF_042732255.1 Kitasatospora sp. NPDC059803
GGCGTCGCGGCGGGCGGGGGGGCGCCGGGGGCGCCCCCCGGGGGGGGGGGGGGGGCCCGCGCCCGGGCGGGGGGGGGGGGGGGGGGCCCCCCCCCCCCCCGCCCCGCGCCTGTCCCGGTCTGCCCCGTCCCGGCCCGCCCTGTCCCGGTCTGCCCCGTCTCAGCCCGCAGCGCCGAGGAAGGTCTCCCAGCCGCCGCTCGGCGCCTGGCCGACGTTGAGCGTGCGCAGCTTGCGCAGGGTGGACTGGTCCTGCACCTCCAGCCACTCGACCAGCTGCCGGAAGGAGACCAGTCGGACGTCCGGCTTGCCCGCGATGGTCTTGAGGGTCTCCTCGACGGCGTCCATGTAGATGCCGCCGTTCCACTGCTCGAAGTGGTTGCCGATGAAGAACGGCGCACGGTTGCTGTTGTAGGCGCGGTCGAAGCCGGCCAGGTAGGAGTCCTTGGCCTGGGTGCGCCAGTCGTTGTACTTGGACGGGTCGCCCTTGGTGCTGCCTGCGGACTGGTTGGCCAGGATGTTGTAGTCCATCGACAGCACCTGGAAGGTGTGCCCGGGGAACGGGATGGACTGCAGCGGGAAGTCCCAGACCTTGCCGTCCTGCACCTTCTGCGGCCATATCTGCAGGCCGCCGGAGGAGCTGGCGTCGTACTTCCAGCCCAGCTTCGCGGCCGTCGGCAGGAGCGCCTTCTGACCCTCCAGACAGGGGGTGCGGCCGCCGATGAGCTCCTTCTTGTAATCGAAGGGGAGCGGGTCGACGTCGGTGAAGCCGGTGTTGGTCCGCCACTGGGTCACGAAGCCGATCGCCTGGTCGATCTCGCTCTGCCAGTCCTCCGGGGTCCACATGTTGACCCCGTTCTTGTCCGGGCGGCTGGAGCAGAAGTGCCCGTTGAAGTGGGTGCCGATCTCGTGCCCGGCCAGCCATGCCTGGCTGACGAGCTTGAGCGTGCTCTTGACCGCACCGTCCGACAGGTACGGGATGTCGGAGGCGCCGACCGAGTGCTTCGGCGGGTGGTACAGGTCGGCCTTGCCCTTGGGCAGGGCGTATATACCGGAGAGGAAGAAGGTCATCGTGGCCTTGTACTGCTCCGCCAGCTTGAGGAAGCGGGGGAACTGGCCGTCGTCGGTGCCACCCGCGCCGTCCCAGGAGAACACCACGAACTGCGGCGGCCGCTCACCGGGCTTGAGTTTTTCGGGCTTCGGCTGGTTCGGCTGCGGGCCGGTGTCGGCGTTGGAACCGTCGCCGATCGGAGTGCCCTTGGGCACCCCCGTCTTGGTCGGGTCGGTCGTGCCCGCCGGGGTGGTGCCGGGGCTGCCGCCGGTCGTGGGGGAGGAGGAGTTCTGGCTCGAACCGGATCCGCTGCTGGAACAGGCCGCCGCCCCCCCCCCGGCGCCCGGCGCCCCGGCCGCGGCCCCCCCCCCCTCCGGCATCATGGGCGGGAGGGCCGGGCCGTCGAGGAGAGCAGGGACACACCGTGGGC
>NZ_JBHWIJ010000103.1:1486-25714 GCF_042732255.1 Kitasatospora sp. NPDC059803
GTGGGGGGGGGGGGGGGGGCCCCGGGGGGGGGGGGGGGGGGGGCCGGGGGGGGGGGGGGGGGGGGGTGTCGGGCCCCCCCCCGCCCCCGGGGCGCCACCGGCCCGCCCCCGCGCGGGGGCCGGGGGCCCCAGCGGTCGCACTGAGCACCGTCCTGCGCGAGATGCTGGTCATGGTCTCCCCTGGGTGCCGATGCCGGTGGTGAGGGCGGCCCGGGGCCGCACCGGTCAAATCGGGCAATTGATGAATTTTCCGCCGTTAGCATGCCATGTGGCCGCAGCGGCCACCAAGGCCGTCGACCCTCTACGAGAGTCAACACGTCAGCAGGGCCGGGCTGGGCTGCAAGGATTCGTCGTCTGTTGCCGTCCTGTGACGCTTCGCTCCTCGCGCCGCCAGGGGAGTACGGTACCGCCGGTCCGGCGGGGCGGGTCAGAGTTCGTCAGCGCTCGGTACGGCTCGTCGCCCGTCCGGGCAGATCTCGCCCATGGCGGGGGCGCGGCGAGGGGCGAGGCAAGGGGCGACCGGGACGCCCGGGGCCAGGGGTGCAGGCCGAGGCGCAGCAGTCAGAGCGCGGCGAGCCGTCGTCGGTTGCGGCGCACTATTCGCGCGATCGCGGTGCTGACGATGGTGGCAGCGGTGCAGGACACCGCGAGGCTCAACCAGGCGGTGTCGAACCAGTGGCTGTTCAGCCAGCCCAGCGTCACGATGTAGGCGGCCCAGACCAGCGCCGCCAGTGCCGACCAGTGCAGGAAGCGGTGCGGGTGGGCGGGGGAGTGGCCGATGGCCACGTCCAGGACGGTCCGCCCGGCCGGGACGAACCGGGCGACCACCACCATGGCCGCGGCCGCCCCGTGAGGGCGTTCGACCAGGGCCTGTTGGACCCTGGTCACGCTGGCCGCCAGTTCCGGGCGCCGGGCGAGCCGGCGCTGGAGCAGCGGGGCGCCGCGCCGGGCGAGGTGCAGGAGGAGGAGGTCGCCGAGGAAGGAGGCCACTGCCACGCCCAGGCCGAGCAGCACCGGGGCGCCGTCGATCCGCGCCGTCTTGAGCACCGCCAGGATGACCAGTGTCCCGCTGGGGATGAAGGGCAGGAGGGCGTCTCCGAGCACGGCGAAGAGCGCCAGGGCGCAGATCCACGAGGATCCGATCGCCGCCACGAAGTTCAAGGCCTGTACTCCCTCCACGCCGCCCGGGGGAGCAGGTGGCCGCTGAGGTCAACGCTAGCGCCTCGACTTTTCATGCCATGAAGCACCCCGGTATGCCGCGGGTCACAGACCTCGGCCCCGACCTGCGCAAAAGCGCGAGCCCTTCGCCTGGTGACTTCCGGCGCCGGCATGAAGTCGCCAGGAGTGTCCGCCCGCTGGCTCTCCGTCATCCGAATGGTCGGTCGGCGGCACCGTACCGGGCCGTGCCCGCCGGCGCCGGGCGGGATCGAAGCGGGGCCGGAACGGGGCCGGCGTACGGGCCGGAGCGGGGCCGCTGCACGGGCCGCGGTGGAGCGGGCGTGAGGTCGGCGTGGTGGTCGGTGTGCAGGTCGGAACGTGCCGGATGCGGGAACAGTCGGCCCGGTGTGGTGGTTGACCCCGGTCGGCAGCAGCGACCGCCGGGCCACCCGAGACCCGCGGTCGCCCACCAGGGCCGGCTCAAGAAAGCCAGAAGGGCGGACGGCATGACCACCGAGGACCAGCAGGAGCACCCGACCGAACCGCGGACCGGCGCGGCGATCCGGGGCACCGCCCGCGGCACGGCGCCCGCCCCGCTCTCCATCCTCGACCTGGCCACCGTGGGCGTCGGCTACACGCCCGCCGAGGCCCTGGCCGCGACCACCGCGCTGGCCCGCAACGCCGAGCAGTGGGGCTACCACCGCTTCTGGGTGGCCGAGCACCACGGCATGCCGGGAGTGGCCAGCTCCACCCCGGCCGTCCTGCTCGCCCACCTCGGCGCCAACACCACGACCCTGCGGCTGGGCTCGGGCGGGGTGATGCTCCCCAACCACGCCCCGCTGGCCATCGCCGAGCAGTTCGGCCTGCTGGAGGCCCTGCACCCGGGCCGGATAGACCTGGGGCTCGGTCGCGCCCCCGGCACCGACCCGGCCACCGCCCGGGCGCTGCGCCGCGGCCGCGCCGAGGGCGCCGACGACTTCCCGCAGCAACTCGCCGAGCTGACCCACTTCCTCGACGGCGACTTCCCCTCCGGCCACCCCTATGCCCAGCTGACCGCCGTCCCCCAGGGCGACGGGCGCCCGCCGGTCTGGCTGCTCGGGTCCTCCGGCTTCAGCGCCCAGCTGGCCGGCCGCCTCGGTCTGCCGTTCGCCTTCGCCCACCACTTCAGCAGCGTCAACACCGTCCCGGCGCTCGACCTCTACCGGGAGTCCTTCCGGCCCTCCGCGGTGCTCGCCGAGCCGTACGCGCTGATCGGTGTGAGCGCGGTCGCCGCCGAGGACGAGGGTGCGGCCCGTCGCCTCGCCCGCTCCGCGGCCCTCGGCATGCTCCGGCTGCGGCGCGGCAACCCCGGCCCGATCCCCACCCCGGAGGAGGCCGAGGCCTACCCGTACAGCCCGGCCGAGGCGGAGTTCATCGACAGCTGGCTCGACAACGTGGTGCTCGGCGCCCCGGGCGAGGTCGCGGACGGGCTGGAGGCCCTGCGCAAGCGGACGGGCGTGGACGAGCTGATGGTCACTTCGCACATCCACGGCCACGAGGCCCGGCTCCGCTCCTACGGCCTGATCGCCGAGGCGTACGGCCTGACGGCGGAAGCCTGACGGTCGAGGCCTGAGCACGGAAGGCCTGAGCACGGAAGGCCTGAGTACGGAAGGCCTGGGCGGAGAGGCCCGGCCGCCGGGTCCGCAGCGGGGCCGGCCCCGGTTACCGGCTGGTGTCCGGGCCGGGGCGGTCCTTGCGGAGTATGGCGGCGACGAGCTCGGCCTCGCCCGGCCGGGCGAAGTACCAGCCCTGGGCGGTGTCGCAGCCGGTCAGCCGCAGCCGTTCGGCCTGCGCGGCGCTCTCGATGCCCTCGGCAGTGACGGTCAGGCCGAGGGTGTGGGCCAGCTGCACCATCGCGCCCACGATCTGCTCGTCGGCGTCGCTGCGGCGGGAGCCGAGCTCGGGGAGTTCCGAAGGGTTCGTCGCCGGGGCCGGGTCGCGGAACCCCTCGATGAAGGTGCCGTCGAGCTTCAGGACGTGCACCGGCAGCCGGGAGAGGTAGGCCAGGTTGGAGTAGCCGGTGCCGAAGTCGTCGATCGCGATCCGCACGCCCATGTCCGCGAGCGCCTGGAGCGCCTGCAACGGCCGTCCGCCGGGGCCGAGCAGGGCGCTCTCGGTGATCTCCAGCTGGAGCAGCCGGGCCGGCAGCCCGGTGCGTTCGAGGGCGCGGGCGACGTCGGCGACCACGTCGGAGTCCCAGATCTGGCGGGCGGCCAGATTGACGCTCACGAAGGTCTCGGTCTCGGGGAACTCGGTGAGCCACTGCCGGGCCTGGCGGCAGGACTCCTCCAGTACCCAGGTGCCGAGGGGCACGATCGCGCCGGTCTCCTCGGCGAGCGGGATGAAGCGGTCCGGAGAGAGCGTCCCGTAGCGGGGGTGGCGCCAGCGGACGAGGGCCTCCGCGCCGTGGACGGCTCCGTCGGCCAGGCCGACCAGCGGCTGGTACTCGATGGTGAACTCGCCGCGCTCCAGGGCGGGCCGCAGTGCGGTGGCGAGGAGCTGGCGGGTCAGCTGGTGGGCGCCGCGGTCCGGGTCGTAGAGGGTCCAACGGGCGCGGCCGTCGGCCTTGGACCAGTAGAGCGTGGCGTCGGCGTCCTTGACCAGGTCGGTCGGGGTGGTCTCGTGCACGGACCGTTCGACGACGCCGACGCTGGCCGTGATGACCAGCCGGTGTCCGGCGACGTCGAAGGGGTGTTCCAGTTCCTGGAGGATCCGGGCGGCCAGGTCGGTCAGTTGGTCGCTGCCCCGGCTGTCGGTGACCAGGACGGCGAACTCGTCGCCGCCCATCCGGGCCACCAGGTGGGCGTCGTGCCCGGAGAACCCGCCGCGCAGCCGGGCGGCGACGGCGATCAGCAACTGGTCGCCGATGTGGTGCCCGAGCGTCTCGTTGATCGCCGCGAAACCGTCGAGGTCCAGGTAGCAGACGCCGACCCGGCGCCCGTCCGCCGGCGCGAGGACGGTGTCGCTGGTGTCGGCGGTGTCGGGAGCCTCGGCGGGCTCAGCAGTCCCGGTGGCCCCGGTGGCCGTGGCGCAGGCGGCGTCGAGCCGCTCGAAGAAGGACGTCCGGTTGGGCAGTCGGGTCAGCGGGTCGTGCAGGGCCTGGTACTCCAGACGGTCACCGAGCCGGCGCTGCTCGGTGATGTCCTCCACCAGTGCGAGGGTGTAGAGCGGCTGGCCGGCGCCGTCCCGGATCAGCGAGACGGTGACCTTGCTCCAGACGGTGCGGCCCTCGCGGTGCTTGAGCTGCTTCTCCACGCGGAACCGCTCCCGCCCGCCGTGGACGAGTTCGGGGAAGAGCCGGTGCGGCATGCCCTCCGGATCGATGATCTCGTGCAGGTGGGTGCGGACCAGTTCGCCGACGCTGCGTCCGATCAGGGCGGCGAAGGCGGGATTGACCTCGATGATCCGGTCTTCGGGGTCGATCAGGGCCATCCCGATGACCGCGTCGCAGAAGGCGGCCCGGAATCGGGATTCGCTGGCCCGCAGCGCGGCCAGCAGCCGGTCGCTCCCGCCGTTCTCCTGGCCGGGGCCGTCGACGGCGCTCCGGTGGGTGCCGTCGGTCAGCGGCGCCGAGCAGGTGGGGCAGAGCAGCATCCCGGGGTCGTCCAGCACGGTTCCTGCCGCACTCGCCGCACTCGCCGCACTCGCCGTGCCGACGGCCCGGCCGCCGGTCGCGACAGCACCGACGGCCGTGACGGAACCGACGACGCCGACCGGACCGACTGGACTGATCGAACCGACCGAACCGACCGGACTGGCCGGACCGACGGTGCTGACGTCCGGGCCCAGGAGGGGTGTTGTGAGGTGACGGTGGTGCGGTGTTTCCTCGTGCCGCACGCCCGGGTGGTGTGCGTCGGCCCCCTCGTTCTGGCCCGGCACGGCATGCTCCCGTCCGCTGCTGACGTTGGATGCTGGTCCGGCCGGCCGATCGGGACTCCGGCGGCCGGCTCCGCACTCTGTCGCGGTCCTCGGAGTCGGTCCGGTGCGGGGCGCCCGCCGTGGGGCGCTGTCGCGCGGAGACCCGCGTGAAGAACAGGGCGCTGCGGCCGATCATAGGCCGCGGCGGCAACGGGCGGTGACCGCCGCCAGGGTGATTCGCCCGCTTTGTGATCATGTGCGGCGGTACGCGCAGACGCCCCCGGTGCACATCACATGATGTGCGCCAGGGGCGCGTGCGCCGAGATCGCGCCCCCGGGCGCCGACCGCGCGCCCGGAGCGGCCGGAGCGCGCCGGGATCCGCCGGGGTCCGACGGGATCCGTCGGGGCGTCAGGCCAGCTTGGCGGTGAGGGTGATGGTGGTGCCGGTGAGCGCCTTGCTGACCGGGCAGTTGGCCTTGGCGTCCTCGGCGGCCTTGGTGAAGTCGGCCTCGTCCAGTCCGGGCACCTCGCCGGTGACGGTCAGGTGGATGCCGGTGATGCCGGTGCCGGGCTGGAAGGTGACATCGGCCTGGGTGTCCAGCTTGACGGGCGGGGTGCCGGCGCCGGTCAGGCCGTGCGAGAGGGCCATCGAGAAGCACGCGGAGTGAGCGGCGGCGATCAGCTCCTCCGGGCTGGTCTTGCCGTTGGGCTGTTCGGCCCGGGCCGGCCAGGAGACGGGGTACTCGCCGATCCCGGACGAGGCGAAGGTCACCTGCCCCTTGCCGTCGAGCAGGTTGCCTTCCCAAGCGGTGCGGGCGGTGCGGGTGGTTGCCACGATCGGTACCTCCATTACTGAGGGACTGCTGAGTCGTCACTTCCGGTCATACGCGCACCAGCCTACGGGGCGGCCCCCGTTCGGCCCGGGGCGGCGCGGGTCCGGGGCGGCGCGGGCCCGGATCGGCGCCGGGTGCCGGGCGGTGCGGGCAATGTCCGGATTGCGGACGGATCCGCCAAAAGGTGCGGCTCCACCACGGGGGCCCTGTTAGATTTGCCCGGGCCCGAGCCCGGCCGCCGTACGGCCGGGTGCCCACTTCAGACACCGGGAGCCGCCCCGATGACGGACCACCCCACGACCCCCGACGCAGGCCTGACCGACGGGGTCGACGCCGCCGTGCGGGCGGAGCTGACCAGCCTGCGCGAGAGCATCGACAACATCGATGCCGCGGTGGTCCACATGCTGGCCGAGCGCTTCAAGGCGACCCAGCGGGTCGGCCGGCTCAAGGCCGAGCACAAGCTGCCGCCGGCCGATCCGGCGCGTGAGCGCGACCAGATCAAGCGGCTGCGGGAGCTGGCCGCGGGGGCCAAGCTGGACCCGGTCTTCGCCGAGAAGTTCCTGACTTTCATCATCGCCGAGGTCATCCGGCACCACGAGGCCATCGCCCGCGCTTGAGAGCGCACCCCCGAGGGGGTCGGTGGTGAGCCGTCGAGGACGGCCCCGGAGCTGCCCGGCCCGGACATGTCGGGGGCGGCTAAACGCCGGATTTCGTGAGGCTCCGGGGTTGGCGTAGCGTGCAGGTTCCCCCAGCCGGAGAGGTGGAGCAGCGACGATGGCGGTGAACCTGCCCGAAACGCCGAGCGATGCCGGGTCCGGTCCGGCCCCCGCCGCCGGACGCGGCCCCGGTGCTTCCGAGGCCCCTGACGCGCCCGGAGGCCGTGCCGAGGCCCGCCGCCGTGCGCACGGTTCGCGTGGCCGCAAGGCCCGGCGGACCGGGCGTCGGCCCCGGCCCTGGTGGATCGAGATCCCGGCGATGGCGGCGGTGGGCCTGGTGGTCGCGCTGCTGATCAAGACCTGCCTGTTCCAGGTGTTCACCATCCCGTCCGGCTCGATGGAGAACACGCTGCGGATCGGCGACCGGGTGGGCGTGAACAAGCTGGCGCCGCTGACCGGTTGGAAGCCGGAGCCTGGGCAGCCGGTGGTGTTCAAGGATCCGGGTGGTTGGCTCCCGCCGCAGCCCGTCGACTCGAACCCGTTCACCAACGCGGCCGGCTCGGTGCTGAGCTTCGTCGGCCTGGTGCCGCCGAAGGACGACAACTACCTGGTCAAGCGGGTCATCGCGACCGGCGGCCAGACCGTGCAGTGCACGGGCACCACGCTGACCGTCGACGGGAAGAAGGTCGACGAGCCGTACCTGCACCCCGGCGACGACTCCTGCGCGGGCCTGGACTTCGGGCCGGTGACGGTGCCCTCGGGCCACGTCTGGGTCGAGGGCGACCACCGCAGCGACTCGGCGGACTCCCGCTACCACCAGCGTGGTCCGGGGGGCGGGGCAGTGCCGGTGGACAACGTGGTCGGGCCGGTGTCGGCCGTGGTGTGGCCGCTCAATCACCTCGACTGGTTCGGCTGGGTCGGCCGCTGACCTGCCGCTCGGCGGCGACCCGCTCCGAAGAGTCCGGAGCATCCCGGGAGTCCCGAGCGTCCCGGGAATCCCGGGAATCCCGAGCACCCTTGGCGTCCGCGGCCGCCGGCTTGCCGGTCTGCGCCGCGAAGGCGCCGGTCAGCACGAGCAGGCCGCCCGCGATCTGCGGCAGACCGAGGTGCTCGCCGAGCAGGACCCAGGCCAGCACGGTGGCGACGACCGCCTCAAGGTTGGCCACCACCCCGGCGACCGGGGGCGAGAGGTGCCCGACGGCGATCACGCCGGTCAGGTAGGCGAGCACGGTCGCGATGAGGATCATCCAGGCGGCCGGGAGCAGCGCGGGCAGGGTGTGCCCGTTCATCACCACGGACCCGCCGAGCGTGCTCCAGTCGGCCTGCCAGGGCCGAGTGAAGACGGTGAGCAGGACGGCGCCGATCAGCAGCCCGAACGCGCTGACCGCCAGCGGGTCGACCGGGCGCTCGCCCCGGCGGCCAGCGTCGGCGAGCACGAAGTAGCCGACCTGGCAGCAGGCCGCGCCGAGGGCGAAGAGCACGCCCAGCGCGTCGAAGCTCAGGCCGTTCCAGACCTCCACCACGCAGGCCAGCCCGGCGACCGCTACGCCGGCGCCGATCGCGGCGCCCCGGCTGATCGGCTTGCGCTGGACGAACTTGACGTAGCCGATGAGCAGCGGCGGTCCGAGGTACTCGATGAGCAGGGCGACGCCGACCGGGATGCGGGAGATCGCCGCGAAGTAGCAGGCCTGGACGCCGGCCACGGCGAGCAGGCCGAACCCGATCAGCAGGCCGGGGCGGCGCAGGACGGCGTCACGGTGGCGGTAGGCGATGGGGAGCAGGGCCACGGCGGCGCCGGTGACTCGGAGCCACACCACGTGCAGCGGTGAGAGGCCGGCCTCGATCAGCGGTTTCGCGGCGGTGCCGGAGCCGCCGAAGGCGAACGCGGAGACCAGCGCGAGGCTGAGGCCGAGGGTTCTGCCCGTGGGGAGGGTGGGCGAGGCCGTTGATCTGTGCACCGACGCATTGTGACAGTCATACCGGGCGTTCAGTAAGGTGCCATTCCGTCATTTGGTCCTGCACGGAACTGTGCGCAGCGGCGCACTCACCCAGCCTGCGCACGACCCTGCGCCGTCCGCGCCCCCTCGCCGTCCGGGCCCCCCGCCGCCCAAGCCCCCCCGCCGCCCAAGCCCCCCCGCCGCCGCTACCCGGCGTTCGCCCCCGCCCCGGTGAGCGTGTCCGGCCCGCCCGTGGGCTGGGTGGTCGGCTGCGTGGTCGGCGCCGTGGTCGGGCCGGTGGAGGGTGTCGGCCGGCCGGTGGGCCGCCCGGTGGGCCGCGTCGTCGGCGGGGCGGTCGGCTGCTGGGTGGCCGGGGGCGCGGTCGGCGGGCTGGTCACGCCGCCGCCGCCGGAGTTCGAGCCGCCGGCCGGCGTGGTCGGACCCGAGCCCGAGCCCGAGCCCGAGCCGGCCCCAGCGCCGTCGCTCGGCGGGGTGGTCGGCGCCGCGGGGGCGGTCGAGCCGCCGTTCGAGCCGGCCCCGGTCGACGGGGTGGCGCTCGGCGAGGACGGGGCCGTCGGCAGATCGGTGGCGCCGGAGGAGTCGCCGCCGTCGGCCGGGGTCTGGAAGTCGCTGACCGGCACGCCCTTGAGCGCCGCCTTCATGTAGCTGGTCCAGATCTGCGCCGGGAACTGGCCGCCCGCCGCGCCGTCGATCCCGCCGACGCCGCTCAGGCTGACCTGGGCCCCGTTGCCCGGGTCCTGGCCGAACAGGGCCACCGAGGTGACCAGCTCGGGGGTGTAGCCGACGAACCAGACCGACTTCTGGTCGTCGGTGGTGCCGGTCTTGCCTGCCACCGGGCGGCCCAGTGCCTTCGCTCGCCAGCCGGTGCCGCCCGGGTCGCTCACCACGCCCTGGAGCATCGAGGTGACCTGGTTCGCGGTGTCCGTGCTGATCGCCTGGGTGGTCTTGTGCGCGGGCAGCGGGAGGGCCTCGCCCTCGCGGTCCACGGACTGCACCAGCCACGGGGTGATCTGCTTGCCGCCGTTGTCCAGCGCCGCGTACACGCCGGCCATGTCGAGCACGCTCGGGGTGGCCGCGCCGAGCGGGATGGACGGCACCGGGTCGAGGCCCGGGGTGCTGCCGGGCAGGCCCAGCGCGATGCCGGTGTCCTTGACCTTCTGGAGCCCGGTGTCCTGGGCCAGCTGGGCGAACGCCGAGTTGACCGACCAGTCGGTGGCCTGCTGGAGGGAGATCTGGCCGTAGCTCCTGTCGCCCTCGTTCGGCGGCGCGTACGGGGTGCCCTTGCCGCCGCGGACCTTGCGGCCGCTGGTGCCGTCGTAGACGGTGCGCGGGGTGACGGTCCGGCCGTCCTGGGTCTTGGCGTTGTTCTCGAACGCGGCCGCCAGGGCGATCGCCTTGAAGGTCGAGCCGGCCTGGTAGTCCCGCCGGGTCGCGTTGTCGACGTAGTGCTTGACGTAGTCGACGCCGCCGTAGAGGGCGACGACCGCGCCGGTCTTCGGGTCCACGGAGACGGCGCCGGCCTGGGCGGCCGCGTCCTTCTTCCGCTTGTCCGGGTTCAGGGTGTCGCGCAGCTGCGCCTGGACGGAGTCCTGGAGGGCCTGCTGGCGGGCGGGGTCGATGCTCAGCTTGATCGTGTAGCCGCCCTTGGCCAGCTCGGTCTCGCTGATGACCTGGTTCGAGGTGAGGTACTGGGTGGCCTCGTTCACCAGGTAGCCGGTCTGGCCGGACAGGCCCGGGTTGGGCTGCGGGTCCTTGACGTCCGGGAACGTGATGGCGGACCGCTCCTCGGCGGAGAGCCAGCCCTCCTTGACCATGCCGTCCAGCACGTAGTTCCAGCGGTTGACGGCGTTCTGCTTGCCGGCCGGGGTCGCGGTGGCCACGTCGTAGGCGCTCGGGGCGTTCAGCAGGGTGGCCAGGTAGGCGCCCTGGGCGGGGTCGAGCGCGGAGGCGTCGACGCCGAAGTACGCGTGGGCGGCGGCCTGGATGCCGTAGGCGCCGCGGCCGTAGTAGGAGGTGTTCAGGTAGCCGGAGAGGACGTCGTCCTTGCTCTCGGTGGCGTCCACCTTGATGGCTATGAACAGTTCCTTCACCTTGCGGGTGACCGACTGCTTCTGGTTCAGGTACGTGTTCTTCACGTACTGCTGGGTGATCGTGGAGCCGCCCTGGGTGCCCGCGCCCTTGGCGGTGTTGACCGCGGCCCGGAGCAGGCCCTGCACGTTGACGGCACCCTCGTGGTAGAAGTTGCGGTCCTCGGCGGCCAGTGCGGCGTGCTGGGCGGCGGGGGAGACCTTGTCCAGGCTGACGTTCTGCCGGTTGGTCTGGCCGGTGCGGGTGATCACGGAGCCGTCGGCGTAGAGCCAGGTGTTGCTCTGCGCGGTCGCGGCGGCGTGCGCGTCGGGGACCTTCACCAGCGTGACCCCGAGCGCGAACAGGCCGACGCCGAGCAGCAGGGCCACGGCGAGGCCGAGCAGGCTCATCCGCCAGGTGGGGATCAGCCGGCGCCAGCCGGTGCGCTTCGGACGGCGGGGCTTCCTGCCGCCGGTCGCGGGGGCGGCGCGCTGGAAGCGTTTGACCGGTCGGAGGCCTGTCGACGGCGTGCGACGGCCGCTCTGGGCGTTCTCGGACAAGGCGCGGCCTTTCCTGCGGGCGGACCGGGTCAGCCTGCACGGACGGGGACATCGGTGGTTAGGGACCTTTGTCCCGATTCCGGTTTACTGCCCTGGACGAGCCGGGCGGGCCGATTGGCTCCACCGGAACGGCAATCGAGACCGACATCACACGCAAAACGGACGTCGAAGGCCAAAAAATTGAGGAGCCCCTCGCTGCTGCGAGAGGCTCCCCAAATGTCTGTGCGCCGCCAGGGACTCGAACCCCGGACCCGCTGATTAAGAGTCAGCTGCTCTAACCAACTGAGCTAGCGGCGCCTGCTGACCTGGAAAACAATACACGGTCCCGGCGGGTGCCTCGAACCGCCCGGAACCGCCCGCATCCGCGCGGGAGCCGGCCCGCCGCCGAGCTGTCCGTTTCCGCCCGGTTGGGGTGCAGTTCGCCGCCGGTTAGGGTGGAACGGTGCCCAGCCCCAAGCCCGGACACCCGAACGCGCGGAAGGCGGTCGCCGCGCTGCTGATGCTCAGCGCCACGGCGTACACCGCGTGGGTGCTGGAGGTCGTGCTGAGCACCGGACTCGACCCGGTGCAGGCGTACATCAGCGAACTCGCGGCCGAGGACCAGCCGCTGGGCGGCCTGTTCCGGGCCACCGACCTGGTCGCCGGGCTCTGTGTGCTCGCCGCTGCCGTCACCGCCCTCGCCGGCGGGCAGGCCGGGCCGCGCGGTGCCCGGCGCGGGTGGGCGGTGGTCGGCTGGTCCGCCCTCGCCCTGTTCGGCGCGGCGACCGCCGCCGACTCCCGGCTGCCGCTCAGCTGCGCCCCCACCAGCGACGAGATGTGCGCCGCCCGCGAGACCGCCGGGCTCGTCCCCGCGACCCACACCGCGCACGCCGTCACCAGCAGCCTCGCCATGCTCGGTGCGCTCACCGGGCTGGCCGCGCTCACCGTGGCCGCCCGCCGCTACGGCTGGTGGCCGCCGGTGCGCCGGATCGGGCCCTGGCTGCTCGGCGCCGAACTGCTGGCCACCGGCTGGAGCCTGGCCGCGATCGCCGCCTTCGAGGCCGGGCGCGGCACCTGGGCGCTCGGGGCCGGCCAGCGGCTCCAGGTGCTGCTGGTGGCGCTCTGGCTGGCCGTCCTGGCAGTGAGCCTGGCCCTCCCCGCGGGGGCGCCGGGCGACGAATCCACCTGGTCCGACGCTTCTCCGCCGGCGCACCGGGGGCCCCGGTCGGCCGAACGGCCCCCGGGCCGGGAGCCGGCATGACCGCACCCGACGACCCCCGCACCCGGGCGCGCTTCCTGCGCGTCGACGGCGTCCCGCTGCACGTCCGCACCGAGGGCAGCGGCCCGGTCTGCCTGCTCACCGGAGGCCTCGGCAGCAGCTGGTTCGACTGGGACCTGGTCGTCCCCTTCCTCACGCCCTACCGCACCGTGGTCCGCTTCGACCGGCCCGGCTACGGGCTGAGCGCCCCCGAGCCCGCCACCGGGCGGCCCGCCCCGACGGCCGCCGGCGAGGCCGAGCGGATCCGCGCGGTGCTGGACGGCCTCGGGCTGCGCGGGCCCTGCACCGTCGTCGGCCACTCGCTGGCCGGCTTCCACGTCGAGGCCTTCGCCCGGCTGCATCCCGACCGGGCCGCCGGGCTGGTCCTGGTGGACAGCAGCGTCGAGCCGGCGGCCCGGCCGTACCCGGCCCCCGGCGCGCGCGACCTGGCGGCCCGGGCGCTCGCGGGCGCCGCCACCGCCGTCGCCGTGCCGTACCTGCTCGGCCCGGCCGCCCGCCGGCTGACGGCCCGGTTGTCCACGGTCTGCCGCGAGGACCTCGCCCCGGTGCCGCTGGTGCGGCACTGCTACCGCACCGGCCGGGCCCTGCGCGCCCTGCTGCGGGAGAACGCGCGCTACCTCGACCTGGCCGCCGAGGTGGACGGGCTGCGGCGCACCCGGCCGCTGCCGGAGGGCCTGCCGGTCACCGTGCTCGCCGCCGACGACGGCTGCCGCAGCCGCCGTACCGAGGAGTGGCTGGCCGGCCAGCGGGAGCTCGCGGCGCTGCTCGGGGCCGACTACCGCACCACCGCCCCGGCCGGGCACCTGGTGATGTTCGACCGCCCGGACGCGGTGGCCTCCGCCGTCCTGGACACCGGCTGAGGCCGGGCACCCGCTGCGGCGCCTACTGAAAGGCCCACTGAAACGCCTCAGGCCGCCCACCGAAGTGAGCGGCCTGAGACCTTGCCATGTGCGCCGCCAGGGACTCGAACCCCGGACCCGCTGATTAAGAGTCAGCTGCTCTAACCAACTGAGCTAGCGGCGCCTGCTGACTCGGAGAACTTTACACGGCGCCCGGTCGATCCGCCGAATCGCTTTCGAGTGGTCACCCGTAGTGATCGCCCGTAGTGATCACCCCCAGCGATCGCGGGCGGCCGGCTACGACTCCGGGTAGTGGCAGGCCGCCTGGTGGTCCTGTGCCGGGGTGTCGCCGAGAAGCGCCGGCCGTTCCTGCTCGCACCGCGTGCGGGCGGCCGGGTCGGCGAGGCGGACGTACACCGGGCAGCGGGTGCGGAAGGGGCAGCCGGTGCGGCGCTCGGTGGGGGAGGGCGGGTCGCCGGCGAGCAGGATGCGGTCGCGGGTGCGTTCGGCGGCGGGGTCGGGCAGCGGGACGGCGGAGAGCAGGGCGCGGGTGTACGGGTGCCGGGGGCGGTCGAAGACGGCGGAGACCTCGCCCTGTTCGACCGTCCGCCCGAGGTACATGACGCTGACCCGGTCGGCGAGGTGCCGGATCACCGAGAGGTCGTGCGAGACGAACAGGTAGGAGAGGCCGAGTTCGGCCTTGAGCGCTTGCAGCAGGTTGAGCACCCCGGCCTGGATGGAGACGTCCAGGGCGGAGACCGGTTCGTCCAGGACCAGCAGTTTCGGCCGGACGGCCAGGGCCCGGGCGATGGAGACGCGCTGGCGCTGCCCGCCGGAGAACTGGTGCGGGTAGCGGGCGGCGTGGTCCGGGTCGAGGCCGACCTGGTGCAGCAGTTCGGGCACCCGGCGGGCGATCTCCTCGCGGGCGGCGTGCTGGGCGCGCAGCGGTTCGGCGATGATGTCGCCGATCGGCATCCGCGGGTCGAGGCTGGCCATCGGGTCCTGGAAGACGATCTGCAGTCGGGCGCGCAGCCGGTGGGCCTCGGCGCGGGAGAGCTTGGCGGTGTCGTGGCCGAGCAGTTCGATCCGGCCGGTCTCGGGGGCGGTGAGGTTCAGCAGTTCGAACAGCGTGGTGGACTTGCCGGAGCCGGACTCCCCGACCAGGCCGAGGGTTTCGCCCTCCCGGAGGTCCAGGTCGACGCCGTCCACCGCGTAGACCTCGCCGACCCGGCGCTTGAACACCGTGCCCTTGAGGAGCGGAAACGTTTTGCCAAGGCCGCTCACCGCCAGCACCGGCGCCCGCGAGCCCCGGTCCCCCCGGCCCTCCGGAGCGGCCGACGGGGCCGGAAGCGCCGGCACCGGGTAGACGTCGGCCGGCGCGGGCCGCCGCTCGGCCAGCTCCGCCGACCGGACGCACGCCGCCAGGTGCCCGTCGCCCCCGGCCAGTTCCGGCTCCGCCGCCGAGCAGCGCTCCTCCGCGAGCGGGCAGCGGGCGGCGAACGGGCAGCCCGGCGGCAGGTCGGCCATCGGGGCGGGTGCGCCGGGGATCGGGACGAGCGGGCCGCCGAGCCCGTCCAGCCGGGGCACCGCGCCGATCAGGCCGAGCGTGTACGGGTGGCGCGGGGCCGCGAACAGCTCGTCCACCCCGGCGGTCTCGACCACCCTCCCCGCGTACATCACCGCGACCCGGTCGGCCATCCCGGCGATCACCCCGAGGTCGTGGCTGACCAGGACGAGGGCCGCGCCGGTCTCCCGCTGTGCGGTGCGCAGCACGTCCAGCACCTGGGCCTGGATGGTGACGTCCAGCGCGGTGGTCGGCTCGTCGGCGAGCAGGATGTCGGGGTCGTTGGCGATCGCCATGGCGATCATCGCGCGCTGGCGCATGCCGCCGGAGAACTCGTGCGGGAAGCTGTCCAGGGCCCGTTCGGGGGCCGGGATGCCCACCAGGTCGAGGAGTTCGGCGGCCCGGCGGCGGGCGGCGGCCCGGTCGACCCGCTGGTGGATGCGGACGGCCTCGGCGATCTGGTCGCCGATCCGGTAGACCGGGGTGAAGGCGGACAGCGGGTCCTGGAAGACCATGGCGATCCGGCGGCCGCGGATCGCGGCGAGCTCCTTGCCGGGCAGCCCGACCAGTTCCCGCCCGTCCAGTCGCACCGAGCCCTGGACGCCGGCCGTCTTGGGCAGCAGTCCGAGCACGGACAGCGCGGTGACGGACTTGCCGGAGCCGGACTCGCCGACGATGCCGAGGGTCTCGCCGCGCCGCAGGGTGAGGTCCACCCCGCGGACGGCGGGGACGGGGCCGTGCGGCCCGGCGAAGTCCACCCGCAGGTCGCTGACGGCGAGCAGGGGGGTGTCGACGGTGGTGGTCACGGCTTCTTCCTCCGGGCGGAGCGGCGGCGGGGCGCGCCCCCGGCGGTGGGGTCGAGGGCGTCGCGCAGCCCGTCGCCGATCAGGTTGACGGCGAGGACGAACAGCACCAGCAGCCCGGCGGCGAAGTAGAACAGCCAGGGGAACACCGGGGCTTCGCTGGTCCCGGCGGCGAGCAGGGTGCCGAGCGAGACGTCCGGCGGTTTGACGCCGAAGCCGAAGTAGGAGAGCGCGGTCTCGCTCATCACGGCGCCGCCGACCGCGATGGTGGCGTCGATGATGAGGAAGGAGGCGACGTTCGGCAGGATGTGGCGGGTGATGATCCGCAGCGGCCGCACCCCCATGAACCGTGCGGCGCGGACGAATTCGCGCTCGCGCAGCGAGATGGTCATCGAGCGGACCACCCGGGCGGTGATCATCCAGTTGAACAGGGCGAGCAGCAGCACGAAGGCGATCCAGCCGGCGCTCTTCAGCCGGGGCGAGACGATGGTGATGATCAGGAAGCTGGGGAAGACCAGCAGCAGGTCCACCGCGAACATCAGCGCGCGGTCGGCCCAGCCGCCGAAGTAGCCGGCGCAGGCGCCGACCAGGGAGGCCAGCACGGTGGAGAACAGCGCCACCAGCAGGCCGATGACCAGCGACTTCTGCAGGCCGCGGACGGTCTGCGCGAAGACGTCCTGGCCGATCCCGTTGGTGCCGAACCAGTGCTCGGCGGACGGCGGTTGGTGCAGCGCGCCGAAGTCGGGGGCGGCGTAGTCCCAGGGCGTCAGGTACGGCCCGCCGAAGGCGAGCGCGAACAGCAGCAGGACGATCACGGCTCCGGCGACGGCCCCGCGGGCGGCGAGCAGCCGGGCGAGGACGAGCCGGGCCCGGCCGGTGGTGCGGGGGGCGGCGGCCGGGGCGGCCGGGTCCACGGCGACGGTGGTCACGTCAGTTCACCTCCGGTCAGGACCGCACGCGCGGGTCGAGGGTGGCGTGCAGGGTGTCGGCGAGGAAGCCGGAGGCGAGGACGACGACGGCGGTGAACAGGTTGACGGCGACGACCGAGTTGACGTCCTGTTCGTTGATCGACTGGATCAGCCACTCGCCCATGCCGTGCCAGCCGAAGATCGTCTCGGTGAAGATCGCGCCGGTGAAGATGCCCAGGAAGCTGTAGGCGAACATGGTCGACATCGGGATCACCGCGGTCCGCAGCCCGTGCTTGACCAGCGCCCGGCGGCGGGTGAGCCCCTTGGCCTCGGCGGTGCGCAGGTAGTCGGAGCCGAGCACGTCGAGCATGGTGCCGCGCTGGTAGCGGCTGTAGGTGGCGAGGCCGCCGAGTGCGAGCGAGATGGTGGGCAGCAGCAGGTGCAGCGCCCAGTCGGCGAGGTGGGCGCCGAGGCCGCCGGTCAGTCCGGGGGTCTCGTAGCCGGTGAACGGGATGACGTCGTGGCCGGCCGCGTCCTTGGCGGCGATGGCGCCGTTCTTGAGGAACAGCGCGACCAGGAAGACCGGGGTGGAGAGCAGGACGAAGGAGAGCACGGTGAGCAGCCGGTCGGAGATCCGGTACTGGCGGACGGCGCTCCAGGCCCCGGCGGCGATGCCGAGGACGATGCCGAGCAGACTGCCGAGCAGCAGCAGCCGCAGCGAGACCCAGACCCGGCGGCCGAAGTCGTCGGTGACCGGGGTGTCGTGGATGGTCCGGCCGAGGTCGCCGTGGAGCAGCCCGTCGGCCCAGTGGCCGAAGCGTTCGACGACCGGGGTGCGGTCGTTCAGGTTGAGCGCGGTGAGCTGGCGCTCGACCGACTCGGCGGCCGGGCGGGGGACCTTGGCGTCGAAGTAGGTGCGCGGCTGGAGGGCGGTCGCGGAGATCGCGTACGCCAGGAAGACGGCGGCGATCAGCAGCACCGCGTAGTAGCTCAGGCGCTTCGCCAGGTAACGGAACATCAACGGCCGCCCGGGGTGGGGGAGGGGCCGACGCGTCTGGTGGGCATCGGGTGGTGGCCTTCGGTCGGGGCCCGTTCAGGCCTTCGGACGGCAGGGGGACGGGGCGGTACGGGGAAAGCGCAGGTCAGAGTCTGGCACCGGTGCGAGGCCGGGGTGTTGCGGCGGTATTGCCGCGGATGACTTCTGGATCAGGTGTGCGGTCCTCCCCCTGGTGACGGAACTGATCGGCTGTTACGTTCTGCTGGCCCGGTGCCGACTTGGCTGCCCACGCTCAAGCCCCGCCACACCTCGCGCGGCACAACTGCCCGTTACCGCCCGTTTCGAAGACCTCACCAGGGGGACTCCATGGACGCTTCCACCACGGCCCGCCGCCTCGGCCGGGCGACGGCCCTCGCCGTCGCCGTCGCGCTGGCGGTCACCGCGTGCACCTCGGGCGGGGGCGGCTCGGCCGACAAGGTGGCGAAGAGCGAGCCGCCCCGGCAGGACTCCCAGGACATCAACGCCAAGCCGCTGGACCAGGTCAAGGACGGCGGCGAGGTGCGGTTCCCGCTGTACCAGTGGATCACCCAGTGGAACCCGTTCCAGGTGGACGGCACCTACGGCGACGCGGTCTCGATCATGCGCGCCCTGGAGCCGTCGCTCTTCAACACGGACGCCTCCGGCACCTTCCAGCCCGACACCGACTACCTGCTGGACGCCAAGGTCACCTCGACCTCGCCCGAGGTGATCACCTACAAGCTCAACCCCAAGGCCAAGTGGTCGGACGGCAAGCCGCTCAGCTACCTGGACTTCAAGGCCGACTGGCAGGCCAGCAACGGCAAGGACCCGGCGTACAACATCGCCGACCCGTCCGGCTACGAGCAGATCTCCGCCGTCGAGCAGGGAGCCGACCCGAGCGAGGTGAAGGTGACCTTCTCCGAGCCGTACGCGGACTGGCAGAACCTGTTCCGCCCGCTGATCCCGGCGGCCGGCATCGCCACCCCGGACGACTTCAACAAGGGCTGGGTGGAGAAGATCCCGATCACCGCGGGCGCGCTGAAGGTCGGTGTGGCGGACAAGACCGCGCAGACCCTCACCCTCGTCCCGGACCCGGCCTGGTGGGGCACCAAGGCCAAGGCGGACAAGATCACCTTCCGGGTGATGACCCAGTCCGCGACCACCCAGTCGTACCTCAACAACGAGATCGACCTCGCCACGGCCGGCACCGCCGCCGCGTACGGGCAGCTCAAGGACGCCAAGGACACCGTGATCCGGGCCGCCAGCCCGTGGGACGAGGTGCACATCTCCTTCGGCTCCGGCGGCGCGCTGGCGGACCAGACGGTCCGCCAGGCGCTCGGCAAGGCGCTCGACCGGTCCGCGCTGATCAAGATCGCCAACAACGGCGTGCCGGTGGAGTTCAAGCCGCTCGGCAACCACATCTTCATGCCCAACCAGACCGGCTACCAGGACAACTCGGGCGAGTGGGCGAAGTTCGACGTCCCCGCCGCCAAGAAGCTGCTGGACGACGCCGGTTGGAAGGAGGCGGGCGCCGGACAGCCGCGCACCAAGGACGGCCAGTCGCTGCAACTGCACTGGACGGTCAACGAGTCCACCCCGCAGGCCCAGATCGACCTGGCCACCGCCGCCGCCGCGATGTGGCTGCAGGCCGGGGTCAAGGTGAGCCTGGACAAGGTGCCCGCCAACGACTTCTTCACCAAGTACGTGAACCCGGGCAAGTTCGAGATCGCGAGCTGGCGCAACACCGACTCGTTCCCGCTCTCCAAGAGCCTGGGCAACTTCCGTCTGCCGGTGGGGGACAACACCTTCAACAACCCCTCGCGCATCGGCAGCCAGGAGGTCGACGACCTGCTCAAGAAGGCGGCCGGGACGGTCGACCCGGTGGAGGCCGCGAAGCTCTACAACCAGGCCGACGCGAAGATCTGGGAGCTCGGCCACACCGTCGAGCTCTACCAGCGGCCGACCGTGGTGGCGACGCGCAAGGGCCTCGCCAATTACGGTGCCTTCGGCCTGGCCGGGGAGGACTACGCCAAGGTCGGCTGGGAGAAGTAGTCCCCGCCGCGGACGCGGCGAGAGCGACCGGGCGGCAGGCGCTGGCGAGCAGCGCGGTGATCACGAGGCCGGTGGTACGGACACGGGAAGGTCGGCTCTGCCGCCCCCGTTCTCCTGCCACCGGCCTTGACCTTCCGCGTTGCCCGCAGGCCGCCCGTGTCGTGGGGCCCCGCAAGGCCCGCGCTCGCTTCCAACCGGGGACGAATCTAGCGGGGCCGTCCGGCCGGCCGCGGCGCAGCGCGCGGGGCGCGCCCGGAAACCCGCCGCGCTGTCACCCGGTTCGCGCACCGAGGCGTCAACTACGGCTGACGGCAAGGAAAAAAGGGGACGAACGGCGCAATCGACCCCGGGATCGCGAACCGCTGCGCCCGTCGTGCCGGTGCGTGCGCGGGGCCCGGGCCGCTGCCAGGATGCGCGGGACAGCCAGCCCCTCCCGAACCCGGAGCAGCACCGATGGCCAGCGAATCCGCCGCCGCCCCCCACCCGCGCCCCGTCGACCCGCCCCCGGTGCGCCGGATGGTCCCGCGCGCCCGGGACGAGCCGCACCGGGTCGCCACCCCGCTGGAACTCTTCTTCGACCTCTGCTTCGTGGTCGCCGTCGGCCAGGCCGGGCGCGAACTCGCCCACTCCCTGGCGGCCGGCCACTACGGCGACGGCCTGCGCGGCTACGCGATCGCTTTTTTTGCGATCTGGTGGGCCTGGATGAACTTCACCTGGTTCGCCTCCGCGTACGACTGCGACGACGTGCCGTACCGGGTCACCACGCTGGTGCAGATCGCCGGGGTGCTGGTCCTCGCGGCCGGGGTGCCACGGCTGTTCGCCACCCAGGACCTGACGCTGGCGATCGCCGGGTACGTGGTGATGCGCCTGGCGATGGTCACCCAGTGGCTGCGCGCGGCGGCCGCCGAGCAGGGCGAGGCGCGCCTGGTCGCCGTGCGGTACGCGGTCGGGATCGCGCTCTGCCAGGTGGGCTGGGTGGTGGTGGTGCTGCTGCCGGACGCCGTCCGGCCGGTGGTCATCCCGCTCGGGGTGCTGTGCGAGCTGGCCGTGCCGGTGGTCGCCGAACTGCGGATGCAGACCTCCTGGCACCCGCACCACATCGCCGAGCGGTACGGGCTGTTCACCCTGATCGTGCTCGGCGAGACGGTGGCGGCCGCGACGGTCGCGGTGCAGTCGGCGGTGGACGAGCACGAGGAGCTGGGCCGGCTGCTCCCGGTGGCGATCGGCGGCCTGCTGATCTGCTTCGCGGCCTGGTGGATCTACTTCGCCCGGCCGGTCCACGAGCACCTGCGCTCCAACCGGCAGGCCTTCGCCTGGGGGTACGGCCACTACCTGGTGTTCGGCGCGGCCGCCGCGATCGGCACCGGGCTGGAGGTGGCCGTGGAGTCGGCCGTGCACCAGGCGGAGATCTCCGCGACGGCCGCCACCGCGACGGTCACCGTGCCCACCGCGCTCTACCTGCTCACGGTCTGGCTGCTGCACTCCCGGCACACCAAGACCGGCGCGGCGCAGGCGCTGGCCCCGACCGGGGCGGTGCTGGTGCTGGCCTGCACCGCGCTCGGCGGCTCCGGCGTGCTGGCGGCGGGCCTGGTCTGCGCGCTGACCGTGGCGGTGGGCGTGCTGCTGCACAGCCGGGAGGGCTGACGGGGGCGCCTGGCGGTTCCGGGGTGCCCGGCCGTCGTGGGGCGCCTGGCGGTTCCCGGGTGCCCGGCCGTCGTGGGGTGCCCGGCGACTCTCAGGCGCTTGGCCGTCGTCCGCCGGCCGGGCGGCCAGGTGATGCTCAGGCGCAGTCCAGCAGGATCGGCTCGTGCCGGGCCAGCCAGGCCAGGTAGGCCGGGTTGACCTTGGCCAGGTCCAGGTAGGCGGCGCGCAGTTCGCCGTACAGCGCGTCCAGCGCGGGCTGGCTGAGCGCGCGCGGGCGCCAGGTGAGCAGCAGCCGGACGGCCAGCGGGTCCCCGTGCACGGGGCGCACCACCGTGCCGGGCCCGGGGGCGGAGGTCGGCTGGCAGGGGCGGACGGCCTCGCCGGAGGCGACCAGTTCGGCGGCGGTGGCGTTGTCCCGCACCTGGACCACCCGGGGGTTGAGCCCGGCCTCGCTGAACACCCGGCGCATCGCCGCGTACTCGTGGTCGGCGGTCGGGTCGACCATCCAGGTGTCCTCGGCGAGGTCGGTCAGGTGGACGACCGGGCGGGCGGCGGCCGGGTGTCCGGCGGCGAGCGCGACGAACTGCGGCTCACGGGCCATCAGCACCCGGTGCTCGGCGTCCGGCGGCACCCGTAGCGGGAAGCCCTCGCTCTCGTAGACGAAGGCCACGTCCAGCTGGTCGGCGGCGACCATCCGCAGCAGGGCGCTGGCCGAGACGTCGACGTGGATGGTGGTGTCGGTGTCCGGCAGCCGTTCGTGCACCCGGCGCAGCCAGGCCGCGACCGCCCGGCTGCCGACGCTGCCGATCCGCAGCCGGCGCTGCCGCCCGGGGCCGGCCGCGTCGCGGGCCTCCTGGCGGGCGGCGGCCACCAGCGCGGCCATCTCGGTGATCACCGGCCGGGCCCGGGACAGCACCGAGTGGCCGAGCGCGGTGGGCCGGCTGCCGGTCTGCTCGCGGGTGAACAGGGTGCCGCCGATGGCCCGTTCGATGCGGTGCAGCTGGGTGGTGAGGGAGGGCTGGGTCATGCCGAGCTGGAGCGCGGCCTTGCGGAGGCTGCCGGTGTCGGCGATCGCGCACACCACCCGGAGGTGTCTCACGTCGAGCTCCACGCCCGGAGCATAGACGCCACCCGGCCACATCGCCAAGGACATGACAGAACAAAGCGCGGCAGGAGGGCACGTGGTGGGCCCCGCCGGTATGCGGCCGTGCTATCGCCGGTTGACATCATCCGCCGCGGGCCCGGGCGGGTCGAAGCTCAGGGGCAGCGAATCCGCCCCGGCCCCACCGGGGCGCCCCCACCGTCGCCGCAGCCGTGTCCGGCCCCCACCGGCCCCGGCGGTTCGGCGTACCGCGAATCCGGAGCCCCCACATGAAGCGATCCGTGCTGTCCGCCGCGCTCGGCCTGGCCCTCGCGGCCGGTCTCGCCGTGCTGCCCACCACTGCCGCGTCCGCCGCCACCCCCGGCCCGGCCGTCCAGGGCTACACCGCCTCCACGTACGCCGGTTCGGCCGCCGAGGCCGCGAACAACCAGGCGTTCTTCCACGCCGTGATGGCCTCCGCCAAGGCCAAGCAGGCCGCCAACCCGTGGCTGCAGACCGTCACCGTCACCTACGACACCGCCAGCGCGCCCTCCTTCACCAGCCAGATATCCCAGGCCGCGCAGATCTGGAACAGCTCGGTCAGCAACGTCCAGCTCCAGGCGAGCAGCGGCACCGGCGACTTCTCGTACTACGAGGGCAACGACAGCCGCGGCTCCTACGCCAGCACCGACGGCCACGGCCACGGCTACGTCTTCCTCGACTACCAGCAGAACCAGCAGTACAGCTCGCTGCGCGTCACCGCGCACGAGACCGGGCACGTGCTCGGCCTGCCCGACAACTACTCCGGCCCGTGCAGCGAGCTGATGTCCGGCGGCGGCCCCGGCCCGTCCTGCACCAATCCCTACCCCGACAGCAACGAGCGCGGCCAGGTCGACAGCCTCTGGTCGAACGGCGTCGATTCCGTGAACTAGGGGAGTCGCGAACTCGCCGCTGAAACAGGGAAGTTGCCGACGCCCTTCGGGTGCGGCGGGCCGCCCGGCCGGAATCGGGTGGCCCGTCGCTCGGTTGCTTCCCCGATCGGGAGCCTAACCGCCGGTGGAGCGGAATGCCAGGGGCACGCGCGAGTCAAGGCTGGTTAAAGACATCTCAAATCGCTTTACCGCAAGGGGTATTGATCGAAGCTATCGCGGGTTGACATCATCCGCCCGCCCGCCGGGCTGCCCGAAGCTCTGGGGACATCACCCGCTGACCAGGTGTCCCCCAGGGCCGGCCCCCAACCGGCCACGGCACCACCGGAATCGGAGCCCCCACATGAAGCGATCCGTGCTGTCCGCCGCGCTCGGCCTGGCCCTCGCGGCCGGTCTCGCCGTGCTGCCCACCACCGCCGCGTCCGCCGCCACCCCCGGCCCGGGCGTCCAGGGCTACACCGCCTCGACGTACGCCGGTTCGGCCGCCGAGGCCGCGAACAACCAGGCGTTCTTCCAGGCCGTGATGGCCTCCGCCAAGGCCAAGCAGGCCGCCAGCCCGAACCTGGCGACCGTCGTCGTCACCTACGACGCCAGCTCGGCACCGAGCTTCCGCACCCAGATCGCCAACGCCGCGCAGATCTGGAACAGCTCGGTCAGCAACGTCCAGCTGCGGTCCGGCTCGGGCGGCGACTTCGCCTACTACGAGGGCAACGACAGCCGCGGCTCCTACGCCAGCACCGACGGCCACGGGCGCGGCTACGTCTTCCTCGACTACCAGCAGAACCGGCAGTACAACTCGGTCCGGGTGACCGCGCACGAGACCGGGCACGTGCTCGGCCTGCCGGACCACTACTCCGGCCCGTGCAGCGAGCTGATGTCCGGCGGCGGCCCCGGCACCTCCTGCACCAACCCGTACCCGAACGGCACCGAGCGCAGCCGCGTCAACTCCCTCTGGGCGCGCGGCTGATCGTCCGCCAGGCGCCCCGGCCCGGCCGCAGCCCGCAGC
>NZ_JBHWIJ010000104.1:0-4243 GCF_042732255.1 Kitasatospora sp. NPDC059803
GTGCCGGGCCCGGGGTCCGTCGTACCCCGGTGCGGCGAGGGCGTACGGTCCGGGGCGCGGGCTGATCCGTGGCTGGGCCCGGGCCCGCCCGTGCCTGGTCTTGGTGCCGGCTGTCGGGCCTTCGGGTCGGCCCCGGCTGCGGCGTCGTCCGCGACCGTGACGTCGCCTGTGGCCGCGACCCGTGGGTGTCGGCGGGGTCAGCGGGTGCCGGTGCGCCGGGCGGGCTGGACGGCGGCGACCCGCGCCGGGGGCCACGGGTGCTCGGACTGCCGGGCGTGCTGGGCCCGTTCGGTCGCCTGGTGCCGGGCGCGCTGGCCGCGCGGGGCGTCCAGCGCCGAGCGCGGCGGCAGTTCCGTGACGGTGTGCACCACCCCGTCCGCCCACGAGCCCGCGTGCGGATCGCGTCCGCTCCGGCCGTCCCCGAGGACGTGCCAGCCCGCCGGGGTGAGCCCGATGTACGAGCCGCAGCGCAGCCCGTGCAGGACGGCCGCGTCCCGCAGCGCCCACATCCAGGCGCCGTCCTGCTCGGTCCAGCCGGGCGCGCCCTCGCGGCAGCGCAACAGCACGGCCGTGCGGGTCGGTTCGGCCAGCCGCAGGTCGTGCGGGGTGACCTGGCGCAGGTGCGTGAGCAGGGCGTTGCGGTGCTGCCAGCCGTCGGTGTCGTGTGGCCAGGGCGTGAACGAGGCCGAGGCGGACACGTGGTGCAGCGCGTTGAGGACGGCGATCACGACCGTGCCCGGCTGGGGCAGGTGGCGCTGGTGCAACTCCACGACGAACTCGCGCGGGTCGCGCAGCAACGGGATCCCCGAGGCGGTCCAGGTCTCCAGGTCCAGCAGCCGTCTGGGCGCCGAACTCCGGGCGAGGGGATGCTGACCTCGGCCGATACCGTTGATCACGATCCTCCTTCCTGACCCACTGGCACGCGGGTACGTGGGTACGCCGAAGGCCGGGTCCAGCGGACAGGGTTTCGGGTACGCGCCAATTCTCGCGGTATCCGGGGTGGAGCGGCAACGATGAAACGATGAACGCCACCCGAAAGCCCACGTTCCGCCGGATATGTTCCACCGCGTTCCGAGCGTCGTTCGGGCGGCGTTGGACCTTGATCCAGACCGTGTGCGGGGTCCGGTGAACCGCCATCGGCACGGTGACCACTCCTTTCCCTGCTCCGGCGTCCCGCGTGTTCGCGAGGGGGCTGCTTTCTCCCTTCGTTAGGCCATTCGAGTGATGGGTGGAATGGCGGCCCACTGCCGCCCGGTCACCCCTGCACGGCCAGCACCAGGGGCAACACCGCGCTCGCCCCGGCACGGCGCAGCAGCCTGGCAGCCACGGTGACCGTCCAGCCCGAGTCGACGAGGTCGTCCACCAGCAGCACCGGCCCGCCGGCCTCGGCCACCGCCTGCGCCACCTCCGGCGGCAGCGTCAGCGCGCCGGCCAGCGAGTGCAGTCGCTGGGCGCTGTTGCTGCGCGCGCCGTGCGGGGGCCGGCCGTCGACGTACTCGATCCGGCCGAGCAGCGGCAGCTGGCCGATCTCG
Source organism: Kitasatospora sp. NPDC059803 (assembly GCF_042732255.1). NCBI lineage: Bacteria > Bacillati > Actinomycetota > Actinomycetes > Kitasatosporales > Streptomycetaceae > Kitasatospora > Kitasatospora sp. NPDC059803. The sequence continues at coordinate 1,533 of NZ_JBHWIJ010000104.1, forward strand.
GCGATCCGTGCACCGAGGCTGCCCACCAGCTGGGGGCGGGTCGAGGAGGCCATGGCCACCACGCCGACCGGCCGCTCCAGCCGGGTGCCGTCCGCCGTCGCGGGCCCGGCCCAGCCGCCGGGGCCGCGGGCCCAGTCGGCGAGCACCGCGACCAGGGCGTCCACGGCCTCGCCGGGGACCGGTACGTCCGGGGCCTGGTCGGCCAGCAGGGCGCGCAGCCGGTTGCCCCAGCCGATGTCGGACAGCCGGCCGAGCGCCCGCCCGTTCTCGGCCTGCTCGCCCGCCGGGATCCGGCCCTTGAGGGGCACGCCGAGGGAGTCCATCCCGGTGGGCCAGAGCCGGCGCGGCTCGAAGCTGATGCCCGGGCGGCCGAGGGCGGCCCGGGCAGCGTTCAGCGCCTCGGCGGAGACCTCGGCGGTGTGCAGCGGCCCCGCGCAGTTGTCGCACCGGCCGCACGGACGGGCCTGCTCGTCGTCCAGCTGGCGCCGCAGGAACTCCATCCGGCAGCCGGTGGTCGCCGCGTACTCGCGCATCGCCCGCTGTTCGGCCTCGCGGGAGGCCGCGACCTTGGCGTACCGGGCGGTGTCGTACGCCCAGCTCTGCCCGGTGGCCGTCCAGCCGCCCTTGACCCGGCGGACGGCGCCGTCCACGTCGAGCACCTTGAGCATGGTCTCCAGCCGGGTGCGGCGCAGGTCCACCCGGGGCTCCAGCGCGGCGGTGGACAGCGGGCGGCCGGCCTCGGCCAGCGCGTCGATGGTGCGGCGCACCTGCTCCTCCGGCGGGAAGGCCAGCGAGGCGAAGTAGCGCCAGATCGCCTCGTCCTCGCGCCCGGGCAGCAGCAGCACCTCGGCCCGGTCGACGCCGCGCCCGGCCCGGCCGACCTGCTGGTAGTAGGCGATCGGCGAGCTGGGCGAGCCGAGGTGCACCACGAAGCCCAGGTCGGGCTTGTCGAAGCCCATGCCCAGTGCGGAGGTGGCGACCAGCGCCTTGACCCGGTTGGCCAGCAGGTCGGCCTCGGCGGTGCGGCGCTCGGCGTCCTCGGTGCGGCCGGAGTAGGAGGCGACCGGGAAGCCCCGCTCGCGCAGGAAGGCCGTCACCTCTTCGGTGGCGGCCACCGTCAGGGTGTAGACGATGCCCGAGCCCGGTAGCCGGTCGAGGTGGTCGGCGAGCCAGGCCAGCCGGTGCGCCGGGTCGGGCAGGGCCAGCACGCCCAGGGTGAGGCTCTCCCGGTCGAGCGGCCCGCGCAGCACCAGGGCGTGCTCGTCGGTGCTGCCGGTGCCGAGCTGTTCGGCGACGTCCGCGGTGACCCGGGCGTTGGCGGTGGCGGTGGTGGCCAGCACCGGGACGCCGGGCGGGAGCTCGGCGAGCATCGTGCGCAGCCGGCGGTAGTCGGGGCGGAAGTCGTGGCCCCAGTCCGAGATGCAGTGGGCCTCGTCGACCACGAGCAGGCCGGTGGAGGCGGCGAGCTTGGGCAGCACCTGGTCGCGGAAGTCGGGGTTGTTCAGCCGCTCGGGGCTGACCAGCAGGACGTCGACCTTTCCGGCGGAGACCTCGGCCTGGATCTCGTCCCACTCGTCGGTGTTGGCCGAGTTGATGGTCCGGGCGTGGATGCCGGCCCGGGCCGCCGACTCGACCTGGTTGCGCATCAGGGCGAGCAGCGGGGAGACGATCACCGTCGGCCCTGCGCCCCGGGCCCGGAGCAGGGCGGTGGAGATGAAGTAGACCGCGGACTTCCCCCAGCCGGTGCGCTGCACGACCAGGGCGCGGCGGTGGTCGACCACGAGGGCCTCGATGGCCGTCCACTGGTCCTCGCGCAGGACGGCGCCGGGCCCGGCGAGCTCGCGCAGGACGGCCTCGGCCCGCGCCCGGACCTCGGCGCGGTCGGCGGTGGCGGTGGTGTGGTTCTCGGGCTGCTGCATGGCGTCCATGTAACCCCGAGCCGCTGACATGAGGCGAATGCCGTGGCTGCGGAGAGGTGGAGGCCGGATGTATTTCATCAGCTCCTCAGCTGAACGGCCGCCGACTAATCACCCGGGGGAGTGGGCGCGGTGTGCTCCGAATGAGGGAAGCGGAAAACGAGGGCGGAGTTATCCACAGGAAAAGAGAAAAATCCGGTGCGTCTCTCGGATTGCGTCACGCTTCCGGTCATGAACGCCGCGGACAACCGGAGCGTCATGAACAACGGGAGCGTCATGAACAACGAGCGCGTCACCCTGTCCCTCGGCCCGTCCTCCGGCCACCGGCCGGTCACCATGCGCGGTCCGGCCGACATGGCCGAGCTGCTGCCCTACCTCCTGGGGTTCTACCCCGACGACAGCATCGTCGCGGTCGGCCTCCAGGGGCCCGACCTGCACCAGGGCGGAGTGATTCGGGCGGACATCCCGGAGTCGCCCGAGCAGTGGCCGGCCGCGGCGGAGGAGACGGCCGCCCTGCTGGTCGCCCTCTCCGAGCGGCACGGCGAGCGGCCCGTCCAAGTGCTCCTCTACCTCTGCCAGGATCCGACCACGGTGCACGCCCCTCCCGTGGTGGACGGCCTGCGGCCGCTGGCGGACGACCTCCGCGCGGCCTTCGGGCGCAGGGGGGTGGCCGTCAAGGAGTCGCTCTGCGTCTCGGACGGCCGCTGGTGGTCCTTCCTCTGCCGCCGCGCCGGGTGCTGCGATCCGGCGGGCAACCCGATCCGCCGGGCCCCCGGCCCGGGCCCGGCGGCCGCC
>NZ_JBHWIJ010000104.1:4253-5198 GCF_042732255.1 Kitasatospora sp. NPDC059803
AGGCGAACATCGGCGGGCTGGCCCCGATCGGCCCGCCGGGGGTGGACGCCCAGCGTGCGGCGCTCGCCCGGGCCGAGGCGGCCGAGGCCAACGGTGCTGACGGCGCTGGGGGCTCCGGTGGCGCGGCCGTCCAGGAGCAGGGCGCCGGCCTGCTCGACCAGGCCTTCGCCGAGTTCGCGGCCGGGGCCCGGGAGCTCGACGAGGAGCGGGCGGCCCGGCTGCTGGTCGCCCTGCGGGACCGCCTCACCCGGGATCGCGGCGTCGAGTACACCCGGCCCGCCGAGCTCGCGCCCGCCGAGCGGCTCTGGCGCTTCCTCGCCCGGCGCGCCGTGCCGCCCTACGAGGGCTGCGCGGTGGCCCCTCTCACCCTGCTGGCCTGGGCCTCCTGGGTGGCGGGGGACACCGCGACGGCCCGCGTCGTGCTGGGCCACGTCCTCCGGCTCGACCCGTCCTACCTGCTGGCCGAGCTGCTGTACGAGTCGTTGAACGACGGTATGACGCCCGACGCGCTGCTCGCGGCAGTCGAGGCGCAGCGTCGGCGGCGCGAGGCGGGTGGGCCCGTGCCGGCGCCCGCCGGCGAACCGGGGCCGGCGCCCACCGAGGGCCCGGGTGGTGACCAGACGGGCCGCGGTGGGCCGTCAGGGCTGCCCGGGCCGGCGGGGGCCTCACGCCGCCGCCGGACGGCCCGCCGGAAGGCCGCGAAGGCGGCTCAGGCCACAACGGCGGCGGCCGAGCGCGGCCCGGTCGGCCCGGTCGGCCCCGCTGAGCCGACGCCGCGCCCGGACGGTCCGGGCCCGCTCGCCCTGCTGCCGGCGCCCGGGTGTGCTCCGGTGCCCCGGCAGCGGTCCGCCCGGGGTCTGCGGCTCGGTCGGGCAGCGGTGTCCCGGGCCGCCGCCGCACCGTCGGGGGGGGGGGGGGGGCGGGGGCGGGGGGGGCGGGGGGGGC
>NZ_JBHWIJ010000104.1:5208-17598 GCF_042732255.1 Kitasatospora sp. NPDC059803
ACCCGCTGTTCACCGCGCTCACCGGGATCGGCCTGGCCGTCGCCCTGACCACCGGGGGGCGCGGGGGGGGCCCGCGGGCCGCCGCCCCCCGGTGGGCCCCCGGCCCCCCCGGGGCCCGGGGCCGCCGGCGCGCGGCGAGGGGAGCCCACCATGCGCGCTGACCTCGCCGGGCGTCCGCCAGGGGCCGCCCGGAGCCTCGCCGCCCGGCCCGGGCGGGCTTCGCTAGGCCTCGCCGTGCGCCAGCTTGATCAGGCGGTCGAGCACCTTGCCGCCGCTCGCCCGAAGGCCGTCGTGCTCCCACTCGTTGGTGATCCAGGTCCGCAGACCGCGCACCGCGCGGGCGGTCGCCAGCGAGTCGGCGGTGTCCACGTACATGTCGTCGTGGTAGACCGCCGCCACGACGGGGACGGTGTTGGCGGCCAGCCGCGCCGGGTCGTACAGGTCGGGCCAGTCGGTGCGGGCGGCCAGCAGGTCCGCGGCCTCCTTCAGCGGGCGCAGCGCCGGGTCGGTGTCGAACATCCAGGGGTAGATCATCTCCCCGGTGAACAGCACCGGTGCGCCGGAGTCCAGCGAGGCCCGGGCGTCGAACTGCGGGAACTCCTTGCGGACCCGCTCGGCCGACCAGGCGGTGCCGCCCTGGTCCACCGAGCGCTGGCCGTAGATCGACTCGTGCAGCACGGCGTACAGCGGTCCCTCCGCGAAGGAGAGCTTGGCCTGGGCACCGGCCAGGAAGGTGTCGGACAGCTCGGGGCCGGCCGCGCCGTCCACCCAGGCCTCCTCCAGCAGGTAGTGCAGGGTGCCGGAGCCGCTGCCGCCGCCGAGCATCAGACCGAGGGCCTGGAACGCCTCGACGGTGAGCAGTCCGCCGTCGGGCAGCGTCGCGGGGGCGGCGGCGAGGTGCGCGGCGATCCGCCGTACCGCCTCGACGTCCTGCGGGAACCTGGCGTAGTGGTCCTCGTTCTTGTGGACCACCCGCGGGTAGGCGGCGCGGTAGACGTCGTCCGCCGAACTGCCGAGGCCGGACAGGCCGCCGGTGATGAAGGCCTCGGCCAGGCCCTCGGGGGCGAAGGAGAGGTAGGTGAGGGTGCAGAAGCCGCCGAAGCTCTGGCCGAGCACGCTCCAGCGCCGGTCTGCGCCGAGCAGCTGGTGGCGGATCAGTTCGGCGTCCCGCACGATCGAGTCCGCGCGGAAGTGCGCCAGGTAGTCCGCCTGCTCCTGGGCGCCGCCGCGCCGGGCGAGGGTCTGCCGGGTCGCGGGCGTGGAGCGACCGGTGCCGCGCTGGTCGAGCAGGAGCACCCGGTAGTCGTCGAGGGCGCGTTCCAGCCAGGCGTCGCGGCCGAGCGGGCGGGCGGCCTTGCCGCCGGGGCCGCCCTGGAGGAAGACCAGCCAGGGCAGGTCGGCCTGCTCGCGGCCGGTGGCCACCACCTCGCGGGCGTACACCTCGATCTGCTCGCCCTGCGGGTCGGCGTGGTCGAGGGGGGCCTGGAAGATGTGGTCGGTCGTAACAATCCCGGGCAGCCGGCTGACGGTGGACATGCAACTCCTCGGTCTCTGCTGGTCGCAGCGGTCAGGTCGCGGCTCACGGGGTCACCGGGTGCGGGCGCCGCGACCCCCGCACCGTATCCTGACCGCGGTCGGGCACCGGTTCGACGGCCACCGCCCACTCGGCCAGGCATACGATGCCGGGCCGGGGCGGGTTGCACGGCAGGCCGCGGGCCGGGACGCAGCCGCCGCCACCCGGCGGCGAGACCGCGCCGCCCTGGTGGCAGCCCAGTGACGGCCCGACCGTGACGGCTCGACGGCTGCGGCACGACCGCCCGGCGGGCCGGGCTCGACGGGCCGCACCCGTCGCCGGGCGTGACCTGGAGGCGGTGCGCGGCGTTCACCCCGGGGGGCCGGCGACCGGCCGACGCTCGTCGGGCGGCAGGTTCCGGGCGGACCGCCCGCCGAGCGGGGTGGCCACGGCGCCGGGGCACCGGAGCGTGCGGGGCCCGCTCGGGTCACCTGGCCCGGCCGTTGCTGCGGCCCACGGGCCGGGCGCCACCGGCAGGCCGGGCCACCGGACCTGACGACGCGCCGGGCGCCGCGTCGGGCCCGACGCGAAGGCGCGGCGCGCCGGTACCGGCCTGGTACCGCGCACCGCATGGCACGGCCCGGCACCGGGTACGGCCAGACACGGCACACCCGCCGACGGGGTACCCCGCCGGCCCGGCACCATCAGCACGCGATCGAGCGTGCTCGCGGCCCACCGGCCTGACCAGGCCACCGGACCGCCGAGGGGAGGAGAGTCCGGTGACCGCCATGAGGCCACCACAGGCCATGCCGGCCGAGAGCGTGGTCGGCGCGCCGAGACCGGTCGGCCGCCCCGACCAGGTCCAGACGGCCGGACCGGCGGGGGCGTCCGTCGGCCCGAGTCGGCTCGCGGCCCCGCCAAGGCCGCAGCCTCCCGCCGTCCACCACGCGGTGCTCTGCGTCAACGCCCCCGCGATGGCCGCCTCCGGACCGGACGGTCAGCTGCGCGGCCACGGCCTGCACGGCTTCTACCGCAACGGCGTCCGGGTGCTCGCCCGGATGGAGCTGCGCCTGGGCGGCATGGAGCCGCTGCCGCTCCAGGGCGCCCTGACCAGCACCGCGCAGGCCCGCTTCCTCGGCGCCGTCCGGCTCCCCGGCGACCTCGACCCGGACCCGGCGCTCACCGTCGAGCGGCTGCGCCACGCGGACGGAGTGGAGACCGTCATCGTGCGCAACACCGGCGGCCGGCCCGCCCGGCTGCCGATGGAGATCGCCCTCGGCACCGACCTCGGCCCGGTCGCCGAGATCGCCGCCGGGCACCGCCCGGCCGACCTGCCGGGCCAGGTGCAGTCCGCCGGGCTGCGCTGGGCCGGCCCGGCGCACAGCGCGGTGGTCAGCGCCAAGCCCTCCCCGCACGCGGTGCTGGCCGGGGCCGGGGTGCTCCGGTGGGACTTGGAGGTGCAACCCGGCGCCCGCTGGTCGGTCGAGCTGCGCGCCGAACTGGAGAGCACCGCCCCCGGCCCGCGGCCGCCCGGCGGGCGGGGCACGGGCGTGCCGCTGCCCTGGGCCGAACCGGAGGTCCGCAGCGACGACGCCCGGGCCACCCTGCTGGTCACCCGCTCCCTGGACGCCCTCGGCGGGCTGCTGTTCGCCGACCCGGACCGCCCGACCGACCTCTACCCGGCCTCCGGAGCGCCCTGGCGCTTCGGCCTCGCCCCGGCCGACGCGCTCTGGGCCGCCCGGCTCACCCTGCCGCTCGGCACCCGGCTCGCCGCCGGCACCCTCCGGGCGCTGGCCCGCCGTCAGCAGCCCGCCGCCGCCCCGGGCCGCACCGAAGGCCTGCTGCCCGGCGCCCTCCGGCACGGCGGCCCCGAGCTGCCGCCCACCTGCACTGCCACCGAGGCCACCCTGCTGTTCGTCACCGTGCTGGCCGAGGCCTGGCGCTGGGGCCTGCCCCGCGCGGAGACCGCCGACCTGCTCCCGGCCGCCGAGCGGGCCCTGGCCGCCCTTCGCGAGGGCCTGGTCGACGGCTTCGTCACCGACCTCAGCCGTCCGGTGGAGGACCGCACCGCTCACCCGGTGGCCGCCCGGGCCGAGGTCCAGGCGCAGGCCCACCGCGCCGCCCTGCACGGCGCCGAACTGCTGGAGGCCTTCGGCCGCCCCGGCGCCGAGGAGTGGCGCGGCTGGGCCGCCGAACTGCGCGGGCGCTTTCGCGAGCGGTTCTGGATCGACGACCTCTCCGGTGGCCGCCCCGCCGCCGCGCTGGCGCCGGGCGGCCAGCCACTGCCGGCCGTCGCCTCCTGCCTGGTGCACCTGCTGGACACCGGGCTCGCCGCCGACGGCGGCCGGCACGAGAGCCTGCTGGACCGGGAACAGACCCGGCTGCTGGCCCAGCGCCTGGCCGCGCCGGAGCTGGACAGCGGCTGGGGCCTGCGCACGCTCAGCGCCAAGTCCCCCCGCTTCAACCCGCTGGGCCACCGCGGCGGCGCGGTGCGGGTCCACGAGACCGCGCTGGCGATCGCCGGGCTGGCCGAAGCCGGCCACGAGAACGAGGCAGGCGCCCTGCTGGAGGGCCTGCTCGCCGCGGCCGCCCACTACGAGGGGCGGCTGCCCGAGATGTACGCGGGGGAGCAGCGCATCCCCGGCTGCCCGCCGGTGCCGCACCCGGCCGCCTGCCGCCCGGCGGCGGTCTCGGCGGCCGGCGCCGCGCACGCGGTGTTCGCGCTCGCGGGGGTCCGCCCCGACGTGCCGGGCGGCCGGGTGCTGGTCCGCCCGGCCAGCACCGCTCCGCTCGGCGAGCTGGAGCTGACCGGCCTGCGGGTCGCCGGCGAGCCCTTCTCGGTCCGGGTGAGCCGGATCGGCGTGGCGATGGTCGAGGAGGCCTCTGCGGAGCTGCAACTGGTCGCCCGCTGACACCCCTGCCCGGGCCCGCCCGGCTCCGGCGACACCTCAGGCGGGCCGGGCGCGGTCCGTGTACGGGCCTGTGCTTATCGTCAGAGAGACGACTATGATCGTCGCCATGTCGCGCTACGATCCGTCGGCCTTCCCCCCGTTCGCTGTCACGGTTGACCTGGTGGTGCTGACGGTGCGCGACCACGCGCTCTGCGCCCTGCTGGTCAGACGCGGCGAGCCGCCGTTCCAGGGGTACTGGGCACTGCCCGGCGGCTTCGTCCGCCCGGACGAGGGCCTGGCCGAGGCCGCCTCCCGGGAGCTGGCGGAGGAGACCGGCCTGCGCGCGCACTCAGCCCCCGGCCACGAGGTGGTCGGCCCCGGCGCGGCCGGTGCCCACCTGGAGCAGCTCGCCACCTACGGCCACCCGCAGCGCGATCCCCGGATGCGGGTGGTCAGCGTCGCCTACCTGGTCCTCGCCCCCGACCTGCCGACCCCCCGGGCCGGCGGCGACGCCAGCAGCGCCCGCTGGGCCCCGGTCGGCGAACTGCTCGGCCAGAGCCCGGTCGACGGAATCCCGCTCGCCTTCGATCACGGGCTGATCCTCGCCGACGGCGTGGAACGCGCCCGCTCCAAGATCGAGTACTCCTCCCTCGCCACCGCCTTCTGCCCCACCGAGTTCACCGTCGGCGAGTTGCGCCGGGTCTACGAGGCGGTCTGGGGCGTGGTCCTGGACCCGCGGAACTTCCACCGCAAGGTCACCGGCACCCCCGGCTTCCTGCTGCCCTCCGGCGGCACGACGACCCGTCAGGGGGGCCGTCCTGCCCAGCTGTTCACCGCGGGCGGCGCGACCGTCCTCAACCCGCCCATGCTGCGCCCGGAGTCCTGACCCGGCCCCGGCCCGCCGCCCCCGGCCCGCCGCCGACTCCCCCTGGCCCGGGAATCGCAGGATCGGATTGTCCCCTGATCGGGTGAGGTGGGTGGCCGACGGGCCCGCGCCGCTCCCGTAATGCCCGGAATCTCCGCCACCGGCCCCTAATGTGCTGGCGCGGGGCCGTGCCGGCACGCGCCAACACACCAGGGGGCGCCCCGCGTCGGGCAGGTCGGCCGAGGGCATGGGAGCAGGCAGCGATGATCCAGATCACCGGACTGACCAAGGTCTACCGCAAGGGCGCGCCGCCCGCGGTGCTCGATCTGACCTTCGACGCCCGGCCCGGCATGGTGACCGTGCTGCTCGGCGCCGAGGGCGCGGGCAAGTCCACCGCGCTGCGGCTGATGCTCGAACTCGAACGCGGCCAGGGCGTCACGCTCTTCGACGGCCGCACCTACCGCCGGCTGCGCCGCCCCGAGCGGGAGGTCGGCGTGCTGCTGCCCGGCCCCGGGCCGGGCGCGGCCGCCGTGGCGGGCCACCCGGGCCGCAAGGCGCACGGCCACCTGCGGATGCTGGCCGCGGCGGTCGGCGCCCCCGCACGGCGGGCCGACGAACTGCTGGAGCAGACCCGGCTGGCCGCCGTCGCGGGGCAGCGGCTGCGCAGCTTCTCGCCCGGCATGCACCGCCGGCTGGCCCTGGCCGCGGCCTTGCTCGGCGACCCCGGCGCGCTGCTGCTGGACGCGCCGACCGAGGGCCTGTCCCCGCGCAACGTCGAGTGGTTCCACTCCTTCCTGCGCTCGTTCGGCGTCGCCGGCGGGACGGTCCTGGTGACCACCCGCACCCCGCAGGAGGCCGCGCAGCTCGCCGACCGGGTCATCACGCTGGACCGCGGTCGGCTGGTGGCAGACCAGCCGGTGGCGGAGTTCCGCCGGACCAGGCTCAGCCCCGAAGTGGCCGTCCGCGGGCCGCAGATGGCGCGGCTGGCCGACCTGCTGGTCAGTCAGGGCGCCGAGGTGCGGCGGGACGGCGGCGCGGGCCTCGCGGTGGCGGGCATCGACCGTACCGAAATCGGTGAACTCGCCTATCGCCACGGCATCCTGCTGCACGAGCTGGCCGACCGGGTGGTCGAGCAGCCGGCGCCCCGGGCCGCCCTGCCGGTCGCGTCGGGCCGCTCCGGCCACCTCCGTGTCCAGTCCGGCCCCACCGCCGCCGAGCCGGGCCCCGAGCCCGGACCCGAGCCCGCTCAGGAACCGGCCTCCGACGCCCCGGCCGTCACCGTCCCGCGCCACCGGGGCGCCCGTCGCCTGGAGGCCCGGCCGGCGGCCGCCCACCACCGGGACGAGGCGGCGCTGCCCACCCGCGCCCTGCCGGCCGCTTCGGACGCCGCCGCCCTGTCCGCGACCGCCCTCTCCGCCCTCGGTACCACCCCCCACCAGGCCGAGCCCGCCGAGCCCACTCCGACCGTCGCCGTGGAGCGGCTGTTCCGTGGCGGCCCCGGCGCCCTGGCCAGATCCGCGTCGGCCCTCGCCCCGACCCCCGTCCCCGCCCCCGCTGCCTGCGCCGGGGAGCCCGGGCCCGGCCCGGCCAGGGGCCGCCGCGAGAGCGCCGCCGACCTGCTGACCGACGACACCGTCCGGCTCGGCCGCCCGGCCCAGGCCCAGGCCCAGGCCGCGCCCCCGGTCCCCGGCGGTCCCGTCAGCCCCGCCACCCCCGACGACCACCGGAGCGAGTGAACCGTGCGTGTCCTGGCCTACGAGCTGCGCCGCCTGCGCGGCCTGCGTTCCACCTGGCTGTTGCTCGCCGCCGTGCTGCTGTGCGACGCCGTCACGGCCGCCGTCCTGGCGAGCCAGGCCCCGGCCGGCCCGCTGGCCGCCCCGGCCGGGGTGCGGCTGCTGACCGCCGCCGTGCCGCTGATCCCGCTGCCGTTCGCCGCGTTCGGGGCCGGCGTGCTGGGCGCGCTCTCGTACGGGCACGAGGTGCGACACCCGGGGCTGCCGGCCTCCCGGGTGTCGTACCCGCGGCGGGTGCGGCTGCTGCTGGCCAAGCTGTTGGTGGTCGGTCCCGTCGCGGGGCTGTTGGCGCTGGCGACCCTGCTGCTCGACGCCGTGGCGGTGCAGCTGGCGCTGCCGGGCGGGGTGACGGTGGCCGCCTGGGCGGAGCCCTCGGCCTTGTCGGACCAGGTGTCGCAGGCGCTGGCCGCCACCGGGCTGTCCGGCCTGGCCGACCTGCCGGGCCTGGCCGACCTGCCGGGCGTGTTCGCCCCGGTGGGGCTGGCGGCCGGCCACGGGGTGCCGGCGGCTCTGCTGGCCTTCGTCCTGCTGACCGTCGTGGCGGGCTGGACCGGGGTGCTGACGGCGTCGCTGACCCGCAGCGCCTCGGTCGGGGTGCTGCTGTTGTGCGCGCTGCCGCCGCTGCTGGAGTCCGGTGTGGCGCTGCTGCTGCGGGAGACCGGCAGGCCGTGGCCGACCCGTGCGGCCGAACTGCTGCCGTTCCAGTCCGGCGTCGAATGGGCCTACGGCTGGGTTTACCGCGGGGGGCACGAGGCGGCGGCCGGGAGTGCGGCGCTGACGGATCCGGCCCTGCTCGTGGCGGTGGCGGCGCCCGCGGCCGTCCTGCTGCTCGCGGCGCTCCTGGTGCAGGTCCGGCGGCGCGCGCTCTGACGCCGGGCGTCGAGGGGGTGGTCGCGCCGAAGAATCAAGATCGACCAGCAGTGACCGTAATGCGCGGTTCTTCCTGATAAGAAGTCAATTATCCAGTCGCGGTCGATCACCCTTTCGTGTGCTTTTCACGAGAATTCTCAAGCTGCGCCTGCCGATCGCCGACAAAGGAGCTGTGAGTACCCTTGCGCACCCCACCATGACCCCCGCCCGTTCCGCCGACGGACCCATCCACGGCCCCGGCGATCTGGACCGCTTCTCGTACGCCGACCGGCCGACTCCGCCGGCGCCCCGCTGGGAGGGCGCCGAGTCCGATCTCGCCCGGGTCGGCCGCAAGACCACCAGCAGCCGCGGTCGCGGTCTGCACGGCCAACTGGTCCAGCAGCTCGGCCAGATGATCGTCTCCGGCGACCTCGGTGCCGACCGTCCGCTCGTGCCCGAGGAGATCGGCCAGCGGTTCGAGGTGTCCCGCACAGTCGTCCGCGAGTCGCTGCGCGTCCTGGAGGCCAAGGGCCTGGTCAGTGCCCGGCCGAACGTCGGCACCCGGGTCCGCCCGGTCGCCGACTGGAACCTGCTGGACCCGGACATCATCGAGTGGCGCGCCTTCGGCCCGCAGCGGGACGAGCAGCGCCGGGAGCTGTTCGAGCTCCGCTGGGCGATCGAGCCGCTGGCCGCCCGGCTCGCCGCCGGCCACGGCCGGGAGGACGTCCAGCAGCGGCTGGTCGAGCTGGTCGAGATCATGGGCCACGCCGCCGCCCAGGCCGACCTCTCCACCTACGCCCGGGCCGACGCCGAGCTGCACGGCCTGATCCTCCAGATGGCCGGCAACCGGATGCTGGAGCACCTGTCCGGGATCGTCGCCGGCGCGCTGCAGGTGTCGGGCGGCCCGGCCATCTCCTGCGAGCGCGCCTCCGAGTCCTCGGTCAGCCTGCACGCCCGGCTGGTGGACGCGCTGGGCACCGGCGACGGCACCGCGGGGGAGGCCGCGATGCGGGCGCTGCTCACCGTCCACCCCGAGATCGAGCCGTCCGTCCCCGCCCCTCGGGAGCACTGAGCGGGCTGTTCCGGTGAGCGGGCGCCCCGTCCGTCCTCCGTTCCTCCAGGGCCCTCCGGCCGCACCCGCGCGGCGCAGCCGGAGGGCTTCTGCACGCCGGCGGTCCGACCCGGACGCGTGATGCCCCGTCCATGACAACAGGTTTCGGCGCGGGTGAGCGATGATGGATTCCGGCCCCGTGGCCGCGGGTGCCGAGTGGTGTGACCCGCGACACGAAGGCCATGCGTAACACTTGACGAGTAGCAGCGATGTCTCCTGAGCGGGGGCAGCTCCGGAATACTTCAACATGTCACAATGCTGTGTTGGTCCGCGGCGCTGCTGCCGTCCTGCAAACCCAGTCCTCAAGCCCGAGTCGGTCGGAATCGACACCGCGCGTCCGACGCGCGATTTCCTTCCCCGCCCGCTCGGGCGGCCGGTACGGGTTCGAGTCCACTCATCGTCCGAGAGGTTGTTCGTGTCGGCCAGCACATCCCGTTCACTTCCCCCCGAGATCGCCGAGTCCGCAGCTCTGCTGGCGCTCATCGAGCGGGGCAAGGCCCAGGGGCAGATCGCCGGTGACGACGTGCGCCAGGCGTTCGAGGCGGACCAGATCCCGGTCACCAAGTGGAAGAACGTCATGCGCAGCCTCAACCAGGTGCTGATTGAGGAGGGGGTGGATCTCATGGTCAGCGCGGCCGAACCGGCCGGCGCCAAGCGCAAGAGCGTTGCTGCCAAGAGCCCCACCAAGCGCACCGCCACCAAGGCTGTCACCACCCGGAGCCCGTCCGCCTCCACGGCCCCGACCAAGCCGCCCGTACGGATCGCGCCCGGTGCGCCCGTCGCGGCCCCGGCCGTGGCGGCCGCCACGGCGTCCGCCCCCACGGTGTCCGCCGGGATCACCTCGGAGACGACCGGTGTCGCCTCCGAGCTGAAGACGGTCGCGGCGAAGAAGGCGGCCCCGGCCAAGAAGGCCGCCGCCAAGAAGGCCGCCGCGCCGGCCAAGAAGACCGCCGCCAAGAAGACCGCCGCCAAGGCGGGCAAGGGCGACGAGGAGCTCGGTGGCGAGGAGGAGCTGCTCGAGGACGTCGCGCTGCCCGGCGACAAGGCCGGCGAGGAGGCGGAGCCCGAGGAGGAGTCGCAGGGCTTCGTGCTCTCCGACGACGACGAGGACGACGCGCCGGCCCAGCAGGTCGCCGTCGCCGGTGCCACCGCCGACCCGGTCAAGGACTACCTGAAGCAGATCGGCAAGGTCCCGCTGCTCAACGCCGAGCAGGAGGTCGAGCTCGCCAAGCGCATCGAGGCCGGCCTGTTCGCCGAGGACAAGCTCTCGGCCGCCGACAAGCTCGCCCCCAAGCTCAAGCGCGAGCTGGAGATCATCGCCGAGGACGGCCGCCGCGCCAAGAACCACCTGCTGGAGGCTAACCTCCGCCTGGTGGTCTCGCTGGCCAAGCGCTACACCGGCCGCGGCATGCTCTTCCTGGACCTGATCCAGGAGGGCAACCTCGGTCTGATCCGTGCGGTCGAGAAGTTCGACTACACCAAGGGCTACAAGTTCTCCACTTACGCCACCTGGTGGATCCGCCAGGCGATCACCCGCGCCATGGCCGACCAGGCCCGCACCATCCGCATCCCGGTGCACATGGTCGAGGTCATCAACAAGCTGGCCCGCGTCCAGCGCCAGATGCTCCAGGACCTGGGCCGCGAGCCCACCCCGGAGGAGCTGGCCAAGGAACTCGACATGACCCCCGAGAAGGTCATCGAGGTCCAGAAGTACGGCCGTGAGCCGATCTCGCTGCACACCCCGCTCGGCGAGGACGGCGACAGCGAGTTCGGTGACCTGATCGAGGACTCCGAGGCGGTCGTCCCGGCCGACGCGGTCTCCTTCACCCTGCTCCAGGAGCAGCTGCACTCGGTGCTGGACACCCTCTCCGAGCGCGAGGCCGGCGTGGTCTCGATGCGCTTCGGCCTGACGGACGGTCAGCCGAAGACGCTCGACGAGATCGGCAAGGTGTACGGGGTCACCCGTGAGCGCATCCGCCAGATCGAGTCGAAGACCATGTCGAAGCTGCGCCACCCGTCGCGTTCCCAGGTGCTGCGCGACTACCTGGACTGATCCGGCCGGTACGGTCGCAAGCGTGTGACGAAGGCCCGGAGCCCCACGGCTCCGGGCCTTCGCCGCTGTCCGGGCCCGGGCGGGTCAGCGTCCGGGTGGCCGTTGTCCCTCGTCCGGGTGGCGGTGTGGCGGGAAGCGGTCGCACCGCGTAGTCGATCACCTACGCTGTGGCGGTTGCCTGCTGCCGAGCCGACTGGAGTCACGGTGCTGCCCAACCCGGACCGCGCTGCCCTGCCGACCCCCGCCCCGCCCCCGGCGAGCCCGGCGGCCGCCCGTGCGGGCCGCCGCCGACGGGCCGCCGTGCTGGCGCTGCTGGCCGCCGTGCCCGTCCCGCTGGTCGCGCTCGGTGCGGCCGGTCCGGCCGGGGCGCAGCGCCGGGTGGTCGGCGGCACCGCCGAGACCACCGCCGACCACCCGTGGGTGGTGGCGCTGTCCAGCCGCCAGCAGTTCGGCAGCGGCCGCTCCGGCCAGTTCTGCGGGGGAGCGCTGGTCACACCGACCAAGGTGGTGACGGCCGCGCACTGCTTCTACGACGAGTCCCGGGGCGCCAAGGTGGACCGGCCGGGGCTCAAGGCCGTCATCGGCCGGGACGACATGCGCAGCTCGGCCGGCCGCGAGGTGCCCGTGCGGTCGGTCTGGATCCACCCCGACTACTCCTTCACCGCGAACCTGAACGACGTCGCCGTGCTCACCCTCGCCGACCCCCAGGACTCCCGGCCGGTGATCGACCTGGTCGGCCAGGGCGAGACCGAGCCGTACGCGGCCGGGACCGCCGCGCGGGTCTTCGGCTGGGGCGACACCACCGGGCACGGCGACTACTCGCCCACGCTGCGCGGGGTGGAGGTGCCGATCATCGCGGACCAGACCTGTGCGCAGGCCTACCCGGGCGGGCAGGACGGCAAGTTCGACGCCCGGGGCATGGTGTGCGCGGGCGAGGAGAAGGGCGGCAAGGACGCCTGCCAGGGCGACAGCGGCGGCCCGCTGGTCGTCGGCGGCCGACTGGTCGGCCTGGTCTCCTGGGGGACGGGTTGCGCCGAGGCGGCCCACCCGGGCGTCTACACCAGGGTGGCGTCCGTCGCGGACGCGGTGCGCTCGGTGCTGTGAGGGCCGCCCGGACCGTTGCCGGTGGCCAACTGGTCACGTTCTGAAGCCACATCGCTGCGGAGCGTGCGGCTCTCCGGGAACAGCAGAGCCGGGGGGGGGAACGCCCGGGGGGTGTTTGGCCCGCCCCACCCCGGGGGGGGGGGGTGGGGCGCGGCCACACAACCACACGCGCACGAGGGGGGGGGGGGGTGTGGTTCGGGGGTGTATTTGG
>NZ_JBHWIJ010000104.1:17608-20744 GCF_042732255.1 Kitasatospora sp. NPDC059803
CCGGCTCTCCGCGACCGCCTGACCGGGGCGCAGTCCCCCGTCGGCTTTGGTCGCCCGCGACACGGGTCGGGCGTGGTGCGCGACCGGACACACAGCTCGACGCCGACTGCTGGTGTGGCGCCTTGGATCAGCGCTCTTCTTCGGCGGCCGTGGCGTTGGTGGTGCCGCTGAGACGGCCGCTCTCGTCCTGTATCTCCACGGCGATCTTCTTGAGCTCGGGCTCGAACTTCCGGCCGTGGTGGGCGCAGAAGAGCAGCTCTCCGCCGCTGGCGAGTACGACGCGCAGGTAGGCCTGGGCGCCGCAGCGGTCGCAGCGGTCAGCCGCGGTGAGCGGGCTCGCAGGTGTCAGAACAGTAGTCACGTCGCCTCTTCTCTAGCTCGACGAGCTGTCGTACCAGGGTCAACATCCAACCAGGCCGAAAACGTTCCCGCTCGTGGCTTTTCTTCTCTGAGGATTCTGCTGTGTTGATGAGGACGTGCCCCGGGGGCCGGTGGTTCATGCGTACCGAATCCCAGGATCCGCCCGTCCCTCGAACGCCCGATCGGGACCGGGTGCGAGGTCCGCGTAGCATAATCCTCTGCCGGGTTGGAGCATAAGCCCCGCCCCGGGCCCCGGTAGCCTGCATAACGGCAGTTCCGGAGCCTGTGCCAGGCCCCACGATCCGCCAGGACCGGTGGTACCGGGAGGAGATGGCGCCCCGGGGTCCGGATACCGGAGCGGTCCTTGTTCGCGCAGCGCGTACAAGCTGCGCGGGAGCGGCCTGCCGTGCTGTGCACCCAGCGGAGGGGTGCGAGCACACCGGGCGACGGCTGTCGGTGCGGCGTGCTGCACTGGCGGATGGTCCGGATGCGTCCGGATGTGACCGATAAGACAGAACTTCACCGAGGAGAGTGCCGCGTGAGTGCCGAAACGACCGTGCCGTCCGCACTGCTGGCCGGCGACGACGGTTCCAACTACACCGCTCGGCACCTGCTCGTCCTGGAGGGCCTGGAGGCGGTCCGCAAGCGCCCCGGCATGTACATCGGCTCGACGGACAGTCGCGGCCTGATGCACTGCCTCTGGGAGATCATCGACAACTCCGTCGACGAGGCGCTGGGCGGTCACTGCGACCGCATCGAGGTCCTGCTGCACCCGGACTCCTCGGTCGAGGTCCGCGACAACGGGCGCGGCATCCCGGTCGACGTCGAGCCCAAGACCGGGCTGTCCGGCGTCGAGGTCGTGATGACCAAGCTGCACGCCGGCGGCAAGTTCGGCGGCGGCTCCTACGCGGCCTCCGGCGGCCTGCACGGCGTCGGCGCCTCGGTGGTCAACGCGCTCTCCGCCCGGCTGGACGTCGAGGTCGACCGCAGCGGACACACCCACGCGATCAGCTTCCGCCGCGGAACCCCCGGCATCTTCACCGAGGCCAGCCCGGACGCGCCCTTCGAGCCCGCCAACGGCCTGACCAGGGCCCGCAAGGTGCCCAAGGCCCGCACCGGCACCAGGATCCGCTACTGGGCCGACCGGCAGATCTTCCTCAAGGACGCCCGGCTCTCCCTGGAGCACCTGTACAGCCGCGCCCGGCAGACCGCGTTCCTCGTCCCCGGCCTGACCATCGTCGTGCGTGACGAGCGGCTCACCGAGAGCGAGCAGGTCGAGGAGTCGGTCTTCCGCTTCGACGGCGGCATCGCCGAGTTCTGCGAGTTCCTGGCGCCCGACAAGCCGGTCTGCGACGTGCTGCGGCTGCACGGCGAGGGCACCTTCAAGGAGACGGTGCCCGTCCTGGACGAGCTCGGCCACATGACCCCCACCGAGGTCACCCGGCAACTCGGCGTGGACATCGCGCTGCGCTGGGGCGCCGGTTACGACACCACCCTGCGCTCCTTCGTCAACATCATCGCCACCCCCAAGGGCGGCACCCACATGACCGGCTTCGAGCGCTCGCTGGCCAAGACCGTCAACGAGGCGCTGCGCGCGGCCAAGCTGCTGCGCGTCGCCGAGGACGACATCACCAAGGACGACGCCACCGAGGGCCTCACCGCGGTGGTCACCGTCCGGCTCGCCGAGCCGCAGTTCGAGGGCCAGACCAAGGAGGTGCTCGGCACCTCGGCGGCCAACCGGATCGTCGCCGCCGTCGTCGCCAAGGAGCTCAAGGCCTTCCTCACCTCGGCCAAGAAGGACCAGAAGCTCCAGGCCCGGGCCGTGCTGGACAAGGTCGTCGCGGCCGCCCGCACCCGGGTCGCGGCCCGCCAGCACAAGGAGGCCCAGCGCCGCAAGACCGCGCTGGAGACCAGTTCGCTGCCGGCCAAGCTGGCCGACTGCCGCAGCGACGACGTCGACCGCAGCGAACTGTTCATCGTCGAGGGCGACTCCGCGCTCGGCACCGCCAAGCTCGCCCGCAACTCCGAGTTCCAGGCGCTGCTGCCGATCCGCGGCAAGATCCTCAACGTGCAGAAGGCCTCGGTGAGCGACATGCTCAAGAACACCGAGTGCGCCGCGATCATCCAGGTGATAGGGGCCGGTTCGGGCCGCACCTTCGACATCGACCAGGCCCGCTACGGCCGGGTCATCTTCATGGCCGACGCCGACGTCGACGGCTCGCACATCCGCACCCTGCTGCTGACGCTGTTCCACCGCTACATGCGGCCGATGGTCGAGCAGGGCCGGGTCTTCGCCGCCGTGCCGCCGTTGCACCGGATCGAGCTCACCAGCCCCAAGCGCGGCCAGGAGAAGTACCACTACACCTACTCCGACGCCGAACTGCGCTCCACCCTGCTGGAGTTCCAGCGCAAGGGGCAGCGCTGGAAGGAGCCGGTGCAGCGGTACAAGGGCCTGGGCGAGATGGACGCCGACCAGCTGGCCGAGACCACCATGGACCCGCGCCACCGCACGCTGCGCCGGATCAACCTGGGCGACCTGGAGCAGGCCGAGCGGATCTTCGACCTGCTGATGGGCAACGACGTCGCCCCGCGCAAGGAGTTCATCGTGGACTCGGCGGCCACCCTGGACCGCTCCCGCATCGACGCCTGAGGCCTTCGGATCCCTCCGGCACGAGGGCCCTCCACCCGTGGGTGGGGGGCCCGCGTGCTGCCGGTTCCCCCAGTGGTCCACCCCCGCGCCGCTCCACCGCGGTGG
This sequence comes from Kitasatospora sp. NPDC059803, assembly GCF_042732255.1. Classification (NCBI taxonomy): domain Bacteria; kingdom Bacillati; phylum Actinomycetota; class Actinomycetes; order Kitasatosporales; family Streptomycetaceae; genus Kitasatospora; species Kitasatospora sp. NPDC059803. The sequence goes on from NZ_JBHWIJ010000104.1 coordinate 20,724, forward strand.
CGTATACACAAATGACGCGGC
>NZ_JBHWIJ010000104.1:20754-25512 GCF_042732255.1 Kitasatospora sp. NPDC059803
CCCGCCCTTTTTTTTTTCTTGGGCGCGCGCGCCCCCAGGCCCCCCCCGCGGTCTGAGCGTGTGGAGTGCTTGCCACCCCCCCGGCCCCCGGCCCCCCCGCGGCGGTGGGTGGAGGGCCCTCGTGCTGCCGGTTCCACCTGTGGTCCACCCCGGCGCCGATCAACCGGGGGCACCGGATCCGTAACGTCGGAGAGGTCAGTACAAGCCTCCTGTCGGGACGGAGAAGTCCGATGACCGCCCTCGTCAACATCGTCGTGATCATCGCGGTGATGGTCCTCGTGGTCCAGCGCCAGATGCGCGCCCAGCGCCTGGACACCGAGCGCCGCTTCTGGCTGCTGCCGCTGATCCTCGGCGCGCTCGCGCTGCGCGACCCGCAGCTCATCGACCACCAGCACACCGCGCTGTCCGCCACCCTGGTCGGGTGCGGCCTGGCGGCGGTGGTCGCGATGGGCTCCGTCTGGGGCTGGACCGTGCGGCTGTGGCGGGCCGGGGACGGTTCGGTCTGGGCCAAGGGCACCAAGGCCACGGTGGCCGCCTGGGTCGGCATGCTCGCCATCCGGCTCGCCCTGTACGGCGTCGGCGCGGCACTGCACGTCCACCAGGCGGGCAGCGCGCTGCTGCTGGGACTGGCGGTCCTGCTGCTGACCCGCTCGTTCGTGGTGAACTGGCGGGCACGGGCCCTGGACCTGCCGCAACAGGCCGCCGTACCGCGCTGACCGCGCTGACCGCCTTGCCCGGGGCCTGCCGGGCCCGCTGTCCGAGAACGTCGAGGAGGCACCCGTGGCCGAGTGGTACTGGACCCGCTGGCCGTCCCGCGAGGGGCTGGAGCGCGAGGCCGGGAGATGGCCGCGGCGGGTCCTCTCCCTGCTCGGCCGCACCGTCCTGCTGGTCGTCGTCTGCTGGGGGACGTTCTCCGGCGGCAAGTACACGGGCTGGGCGGTGGCGATCGCGGCGGCCGGACTGCTCGGGGTCGCCGCCCTGGCCGCCGGCTACCTCTACGCCACCCGGGAGCAGCGCCTGGCGCTCTCGCTCGGCCTGGCCGCCGCCCTGCTCGGCAGCGCCTGGCTGGCCAACTGGGGGCAGGCCTACCTGCTGGCCGACTTCGTCTGGTGCGGGCTGGCCGTGATCGGGGTGGTCCGGCTGCCGCCCGCGCCCGGCCTGCTCACCGCGGCGGCCGCGCTGGGCTCGTACACCGCCGCCAGCTGGGCGAGTTGGGTGAGCATCTTCGCCACCATCGGCGGGCTCGGCCTGCTCGGCTACCTGCTGCGGCTGGACGTCGAGGCCCGTGGCACCGCCCGCCAACTGCTCACCCAGGAGCGCGCCGCCCGGGCCGCCGAGGCGGAGAGCGCGGCGCTCGCCGAACGGGCCAGGATCGCCCGGGAGATCCACGACGTGCTCGCGCACAGCCTCTCCGCGCAGCTCGTCCACCTGGAGGCGGCCCGGCTGATGCTGGACGCCGGCACCGACCGCGAGCAGATCCGCGAACGGGTCGTCGCCGCCCGGCGGATGGCCCAGGACGGGCTGGTCGAGACCCGGCAGGCGCTGTCCGCGCTGCGCGGCGAACTCACCCCGGTCGGCGAGTTCCTGGTGGAGCTGACCGGGCGGGAGCGGGCCACGCTCACCGTCACCGGCACGCCCCGGCCGCTCGCCGCCGAGGCCGCCCTCGCGGTGCGGCGCACCGCGCAGGAGGCGGTGACCAACGTCCGCAAGCACGCGCCCGGCGCCCGGTGCACCGTCGAACTGCGCTACCTGGCGGAGGCGGTGGAGCTGGAGGTGCGCAACTCCCGCCCTCCGCGCGGCGAACCGTCCGGGGAGCTGTCGGCCAGCGGCAGCGGGTACGGTCTGCTGGGGATGCGCGAACGCGCGGAACTGCTCGGCGGCACCCTGCTGGCGGGCCCCGAGGACGGAGGGTGGCGCGTGCTGCTGCAGGTGCCGGCATGAGCGAGCGCGGCGAGCTCATCATCAGCAGGTACGGATTTCGCGAAGCGACTGCCGAGCGAAGCGGGGCGGGCGCATGAGCGAGCGCGGCGAGCTCATCATCAGCAGGTGCGGATTTCGCGAAGCGACTGCCGAGCGAAGCGGGGCGGGCGCATGAGCGAGGCAGAGGTCACCAGGGTGCTGGTGGTGGACGACCAGACGGTGGTGCGCGAGGGCATCGTGATGCTGCTGGGGCTGCTGCCCGGCATCGAGGTGGTCGGCGCGGCGGCGGACGGGGAGGAGGCCGTCGCCCTGGTGGAGCGGTGTCACCCGGACGTGGTGCTGATGGATCTGCGGATGCCGCGCGTCGACGGCGTCGAGGCGACCCGGCGGATCCGGGCCGCGCACCCGCAGACCGAGGTCGTGGTGCTCACCACCTACGCCGACGACGACTCGCTGTTCCCCGCTCTGCAGGCCGGGGCGCGCGGATACCTCACCAAGGACGCCGGCGGTGAGGAGATCGCCCGGGCGATCGCGGACGTCCGCGCGGGGGCGGCCGGGCTCTCGCCGCAGATCCAACTCCGTTTGCTGGAAAGGCTTTCAGGGCCTCCGGCCGGATCCGTGCCGGGGGCCGGGAAGCCGGTCGGGCGGCCGGGGGAGCTCCCGGACGGGCTGACCGCCCGGGAGGCGGAGGTGCTGGCGCTGATCGCCGAGGGGCTCTCCAACGCCGAGATCGCCCAGCGGCTGTTCGTCAGCCAGGCCACCGTGAAGACGCACATCAACAACCTGTTCGCCAAGACCGCGGTGCGGGACCGGGCGCAGGCGGTCTCGTACGCCTTTCGACACGGGATCACCGGTACGCAGCAGTAGTCGGATGAGTGTCTGTCGGATGATCGATCACCTCATCGAGTGAAGGTATCGGCAATGGTCAGAGGGGCTGTCCGGCGGCCGCCATCATGGTTGGGGTCAGAGTGCCCGCCGGTCCAGGAGCAGTTGTGCCACAGCAGCAGACGAGCAGTCCCGGACAGGGGCAGCGATTTGACTGGTGGGCCGCTCCGGCCACCGCCACCGCCTCCGACCGGTCGGCCGTGCCCGGCCAACCGGCGGTGCCGGCCCAGTCGGCCCCCACCCGCGCGGTCCAGCCGGTACCGGCCGAGGGGGGGGCCCCCCCCGGGGCCCGCCCCCCCCCCCCACCCCCCCCCCCACCCGCGGGCGCCCCCCCGGCCCCGGGGGCCCCCCCCCCAACCCCCCCGGGGGAGCGGGGCCGTCCAGCGCAGCGACGCCTTCCAGGACATCCGCCGCAGCTACCGGTCGTTCGTCTTCCCGGTCAGCGGCGCCTTCCTCGGCTGGTTCCTGATGTACGTCGCCGCGCAGGCCGCCGCCCCCGGCCTGATGCGCAGTCAGGTGGCTGGCCCGCTCAACGTGGCCTGGCTGCTCGGCCTGCTGCAGTTCGCCTCCACCTTCCTGCTCACCTGGCTCTACGCCCGCAACGCCCGGACCAAGCGCGACCGCGCCGCCCTGGGCCTGCGCTGGGACACCCAGGACCAGCTGCGATGACGACCACGATCACGACCGCGGTGACGACCGCGATGACGACCGCCACCCCGCCCCCCGTCGCCCCCACCGGCGACCACCACGACCTCGCGATCGCGCTGTTCGCCGTCGTCGTCCTGGTCACCCTGGCGATCACCCTCTGGGTCGGCCGCCGGGGCAGCGCCACCGAGGACTTCTACGCCGGCGGCCGGGACTTCACCCCGCTCCAGAACGGCTTCGCGCTCTCCGGCGACTACCTCTCCGCCGCCTCCTTCCTCGGCGTCGCCGGGCTGATCGCGCTGTACGGCTACGACGGCGTGCTCTACAGCATCGGCTTCCTGGTCGCCTGGCTGGTGGTGCTGATGCTGGTCGCCGAACTGGTCCGCAACGCCGGCCGGTACACCCTCGCCGACGTGCTCGCCCTGCGGCTGCGCCGCCGCAAGGTCCGGGCCGCGGCCGGGGGCGCCAGCGTCGTCGTCACCCTGCTCTACCTGGTCGCCCAGATGGTCGGCGCGGGCTCGCTGGTCGCCCTGCTGCTCGGCACCAACAGCGCCCAGGCCCGGACCTGGACCATCGTCGCCGTCGGCGGACTGATGATCGTCTACGTCACGATCGGCGGGATGCGGGCCACCACCTGGATCCAGATCGTCAAGGCCTTCCTGCTGATCGCCGGCTCGGTGCTGCTCACCGTGCTGCTGATGGTCCGCTTCCACGGCGACGTCGGCGAGCTGATGCGCCAGGCCGCCCAGCACAGCGGCGCCGGGCGGCGCTACCTCGAACCCGGCCTCAAGTACGGCGCCACCTTCACCAGCCGGCTCGACTTCTTCAGCCTGGGCCTCGCCCTGGTGCTCGGCACCGCCGGACTGCCGCACATCCTGTCCCGCTTCTACACCGTGCCCACCGCGCGGGCCGCCCGCCGCTCCACGATGTGGGCGATCGGCCTGGTCGGCGGCTTCTACCTGATGGCCATCGCGCTCGGCCTGGGCGCGACCGCGCTGGTCGGCTCGGCGGAGGTGCGGCACGCCAACTCGGCCGGGAACACCGCCGTCCCGCTGCTCGCCCTGGTGCTCGGCGGCGGCAACGGCAGCACTGGCGGGGTGGTGCTGTTCGCGCTGATCTCGGCGATCGCCTTCGCCACTATCCTCGCGGTGGTCGCCGGGCTCACCCTGGCCTCCTCGGCGGCCTTCGCCCACGACATCTGGGCCGGCGCCTGGCGCGGCCGGCCGCGCCGGCGCCCCATCCGGCGGCGCGCCGCCGGGCCGCGGCCCCCGGGCGGGGGGGGGGGGGGGGCCGCGGGGGGTGCGGGCG
>NZ_JBHWIJ010000105.1:0-25479 GCF_042732255.1 Kitasatospora sp. NPDC059803
CTCTGGAAGGGCCTACCGCAGGCCCAGCTCCTTGCGGATGACCGCGTACCACTCCTCCGTCATGCTCCGCGCGGTGGCCTCGTCGAAGACGTTCGCGTCGTACTTGAGGAAGACCTTGAACCCCTCGCCGTCCCGGTAGGACTCGGCGGACAGGACGTACTCCCCGGCGTAGGGCAGGTCGTCGAACAGCCGCAGGTCCAACTCGCCGGACGCGGCCGGGGCCGCGTTGGTCAGCAGGTCGGCGCCGTCGAAGTTCTGGAACAGGAAGTTGGTCAGGACCAGCGGTTCGTCGTCCGCGCCCACGGCCCGGGCGATCTCCAGCAGCGGGTAGCCGCCGTGCTCGATACCGCCGACCACCTTGCGCTGCAGGGACTTCAGCAGCTCGGGGAAGCCGCCGACGGCCGTGCAGCGGATCGGCAGGCAGTTCGCGAACTGGCCGACGACGTCTTGGAACCGCTCCTCGTAGCGGGCGGCCGCCGTCATGCCGAGGACCAGGTCGTCCTGCCCGGTCAGCCGGTGCAGGAACCGCACGTACGTCGCGAACAGCACGGTGGCGACGCTGACCCGGTGCTCGCGCGCCGAGTCCGCCAGGGCGGCGGCCAGCGGCGGCGGCAGCTTGACCGTCGCCACGTCCACCCGGGGCATCCGCTTGGGGTCGTACGGCCGGTCGTAGGGCAGTGCGAGCGCCGGTCGATGACCTGCCAGCTCCCGCTGCCAGTAGTCCCGGTGCTGCCGTGCCCGCGGGCCGGCGAGCAGCGCCTCCTCCCAGGCGACGAAGTCGCCGTAGCTCGTGCGGCTCAGGCTCCCCCGGCCCTGGTAGGCCTCCTTGAGCGTGCGGATCAGGACCGCCGTGGACGTGCCGTCCAGCAGGATGTGGTGCGCGGTGATCAGCAGCAGGCGCCGGCCCCCGGCGAGGGAGACCAGGTGCGCGCGGACCAGCGGGCCCGTCGCCAGGTCGAACGGGAGGTTCACCAAGTCCCGCAGCCCGGCCAGTTGGGCGGCGCGCTTGGTGGCCGTGAGGTCGACCCGCTCGAAGGACGGCGCCCGGCCCGGGTCGATGTCCATGAACGGCGCGCCGTCCCGCTCGCCGAAGACGGCGCTCAGCACCGGGTGGATGCCGCTCTGGGCACGGATCGCCCGCTCCAGGGCGGCTTCGTCCAGCTCGCCGTGGATCTCGAAGAGGAGCGGGAGGTTGTACGCGGTCGACTCCGGCGAGCGCTGCTGGTCGCGGTACATGGTCAGCTGGCCGCACGAGAGGTTCCACCGCTCGCCCGCCGGGCCGGCCTGGGCATCCGCCGTGGCCGTCACGGCGGCCCCTGCACCGGCGAAGTGGGCGCACAGGCCGTCGACGGTCTCGACGTCGAAGAGCAGGGTGGCCGAGACGTCGTCACCGAACTCCTCGCGCAGGGCGTTGGTGAGCTGGAGGACCAGGATCGAGTCCAGGCCGTAGTGGGTGAGCGGGGCCGCGGTGTCGATCCGCTCGGCCGGGATGCCGAGCACGGCCGCGGCCTTGTCGAGGATGAGCGCCGGCAGGTCGGAGCGCGACGCCGGCGCGGTGGAGGGAGCGGGCGCGGGCGCGGGGCTCACGGCCGCCGGGGCGGGCGCGGGCTCCGGCCGGGGCGTCGGCACCGCAGTCGACACCACGGCAGGCACGGCGACTGGCGCCGCGACAGGCACCGCAGCAGGCACCGGCCGGGTGACGCCCTTCGGCCTGGTCCCGACCGCCTGCCGGGCCACCCCGTCGCTCTCCGCCGCGATGACCTGCTGCCCCAGCGGCAACGCCTGCGGCAGCGGGAACACCACCGTCCCGAAGCCCTCCCCCGCCAGCACGTCCCGCCAGTTCTCCGGCGACAGCGCCGGCGAGCCCGGGATCCGCAGCGAGCGGTCGTCGAACAGCCACCAGCCTTCCAGCAGCCCGAAGGTGACGTGGCTGAACAGGTCGAAGGCCGACAGCTCGTTCAGCAGCAGCCACCCGCCGGCCCGCATCGCGGCCTTGGCGTTGCGCAGGGTGTTGCGGGTGTCCTTGGTCGCGTGCAGCACGTTGGCGGCGATCACCAGGTCGAACCCGCCCTCGCCGACGTCCTGCCCGGCCAGCGGCCGTTCGATGTTGAGCAGTCGGCAGTCCAGGTAGGGCACACCCGGCCCGTAGGTGGTGCGGGCGTGGTTGAGGAAGGCCTTGGAGAGGTCCGTGTAGACGTACGTCTCGATGCTCTCCTGGTACGGCTTGAGCGCGGCGAACATCCCGGCGCTGGTGCCGCCGGTGCCGGCGCCGATCTCCAGGATCCGCAGCCGCGCGCCCGGTTCGCGGCGCAGCCGCTCCGACACGACGGCGACGGCGGCGCCGGCCATGGCGCGGTTGAACACGTCCGCGACGTGGTTGTTGCGGTAGCAGCCCTCCACCAGCTCCACCGAGCCGCGCGGGAACATGACGTCGGTGGGCCTGGTCCGGCCGGTCACGATGTCCGGCAGCGCCCGGAGCATGGCGGAGGCGAGCCGCAGTTCGGCCTTGCGGTCGGCGTCGGCCGACCAGGACTCGCACTGCCGGTCCCACTGCGCGAGCACGGCCTCCGCGAGCACGCCCGCCGTGGACACGGTCTCCGTCGGCCCGGCCGGGACGGTGGCCCGTCGGGCGTGTTCCAGCCAGTCGGCGTACACCGGCAGGATCGCGGTGTGGTCGACGGTCGCCAGCTGGGCCGCCAGGACCTTCGCCAGCCACGGGTCCCGCTCGGTCCGGCGCCACCGTACGACCTCGTCCATCAGGCCGTCCACGCTCTCCGGCGCGAGCAGCAGCTCGCCGCGCACCCGGGAGGGCGTCCGGCCGTACACGGTGACCTGGGTGGCACGGTCGAAGTTCGCCAGGGTGTTGTGCTGGTTGGTCTTCACGAAGGCCAGCTGCCGCTGGTCCCCGCCGAGCAGGGCGTCCAGGGCGGCGAGCCCCTCGCGCGGCTCGATCGACACCAGGCCGACCCGGCTCAGCCGCTCCCGGTAGAACTCGGAGGTGACGCTCCCGAGGTTGCCCCACCACCCCCAGTTCATGACCCTGACGGGGGTGTCCCAGTGCTGTCCGAGCGCGTGGGCGTAGGCGTCGCTGAAGGTGCAGCCGGCCGCGTAGTTGCCCTGGCCGGCCGCCGTGGTGAAGGACTGCATCGACGACAGCAGCACGGCGAAGTCCAGGTGCTCGCCGTCGAAGACCTCGGCCATCGCCGTCGTGACGTCGACCTTGGCCGCCAGCCCCGCGCGCAGGGTGGCCTCGTCCATCCGGGCGAAGGTGCTGTCCCGCAGGACGAGCGCGGCCTGCACGACCCCGTCGATCCGCGGGTGGCGCTCCCTGACGGCGCTGACGGCCCGGCGCAGCGCGGCCGGGTCCCCGGCGTCGGCGCTGAGGTAGCGGACGGTGCCGCGCCCCTGGACGGAGCGGAGCCGTTCCTCGATGGCCGCGTCGGGTGCGCTGCGGCCGATCCAGGTGACGTGTGCGCCGTACTGCCGCACCACGTGCTGGGTCCAGGCGGTGCCCAGGCCGCCGGCGCCGCCGATCACCACGTAGACGCCGCCCTCGCGGTAGACCGGTCGCGCGGGCGCCTCGCACGGCGCCCAGTGCCGGGCCAGCCACTGGCCGGCCCGTCGGACCCAGGCGTCCTCGGACGAGCGGGCGGGCAGGGCGGTGAGGTCGGCGGGCCAGTCGGGGCCGTCGAGGTCGACGCGCCGGACGCTCCACTGCTCGTACTCGCGCCCCAGGGAGCCGAACAGGCCGTGCAGCCCGGCGTGCGCCGGCTGGACGGGGTCGTCGGCGTGGGTGGCGAGCGCGCGGGTGGTGACCAGCGTGATCCCCAGCGGCCGGGCGTCGTACCCGGCTCCGATCAGCGCCTTGATCAGGCGGAACGCGGCGACGACGCCGTCGTTCTGGGCGGCCGTGTACCCGGCGGCGTCGACGGGGTCGAGCTTGGGCTCGGGCGCCGTCCAGACCAGGTGGTCGACCGGTCCGAGGTCGCGCAGTGCGGCGGTCACCTCCTCGACGGAGGCGGACGGCGGCAGCGGCCAGGTCAGCGCGCCGTCGAGCGGTGCCGGTCCGCCGACGACCAGGACCCGGTCGGTACGGGCGGGCACGGGCGCGTCGGTCGCGGTGGTCGGGTCCCAGACGGGCGCGTACAGCGCGGGCTCGCTGCGGACGGTTCGGCGCGAGGTGTAGCCGGTCAGCCGCACGCAGACCGCGCCGTCGGCGTCGACCAGGTCGATGTCGAGCTTGTCGAGCGGCCCGGCCGCGCCGCCGCGCACCACGGCCCACATCGCCGCCTGGCACGGGGCGAACAGGTCGAGCCGGTCCAGGGCGAACGGCACGGCGGTGTCCCGCATGCCGGTGAGGTGCGGCGCGACGGCCGCCTGGATCGCCGAGTCCAGCATCGCGGGCGCCAGCGGTCCGGGCTCCGCCGAGCCGGGCAGGACCAGTTCGGCGAGGACGAGACCGGAGCCGACGTGCGCCTGCCGGATCGCCCGCAGGCTCGGGCCGTGGTCGATGCCCATCGCCACCAGGGCCTCGTGGATCCGCTCGCCGGACACGGTCTCCCGGCAGTCCGCGCGCAGCGCGGCGAGGTCGACCGGTGCCGGGCGCGGGGCGTCGGACGGCGCGATGGCGCCCTCGCAGCACACGGTGGCGCCGGTGCCGATCTCGAACCGGTGCCCGCCCTGCTCGCTCGCGCGGACCTCGACCCGGACGTCGACCGGGGTGTCCGCGACCTCCAGCGGCTGCACCCACGTGACGTTGCGCATCCGCACCCGGGTGGCGCCCAGCGCCTCGCGGGCGAGTTCGAGGTAGGCGACCGCGGGCAGGAGGTGACGGCCCTGCACCACGTGGTCGCGCAGCAGGCCGTCGGTGCGGGTCAGCGTGACGCCGGTGCCGTTGCCACTGTCGCTGCTGTCGCCGTCGCCGGTCGGGGCCCAGTGGCGGTCCCGGGCGAACGGGTAGGTCGGCAGCGGGATGCGTCGGCCCTCGGCCGGCGCCCGGTCGTCGTCGGGCAGCCGCGCCGGGGCGGTGCCGTCCAGCACCTGGAGCAGCTCGTCACGGTCACGGACCACGCAGGCGAAGCGGTGGGCGAAGCGCTGCCGGCCGACGGCCAGGGTGTAGGCGAGGTCGCCGAGGTCGATCGACGCGTGGGCGCGGACGTGGAGCGCCAACCGGCGCCGCTGTTCGAGGAGTTGCTCCTCCGTCCGTGCCGAGAGGACCACCACGTGGTCCGTCCGCGGCGCGGCGGCGGTGCGCACGGCGGTGTTCGCGACGGCCGGGGCCTCCTCGATCACCAGGTGCGCATTGGTGCCGCTGGCGCCGAAGGAGCTCACCACCCCGCAGCGCGGCACCCCGGCGGGGCTCTCCCAGTCGTGGGTGCGGGTACTCAGGTAGAACGGGCTCCCCGCCAGCGGGATCGCCTCGTTGGCGGTCTCGAAGTGCAGCGAGGCGGGGATCTTCCGGTGCTTGATCGCCAGCAGCACCTTCAGCACGCCCGCGATGCCCGCCGCGAACTGGGTGTGGCCGATGTTGGTCTTCAGCGAGCCGACCGCGCAGTACTCCGTCCGGTCGGTGCGGGCGCGGAACGCCCGGTTCAGCGCCTGGAACTCGATCGGGTCGCCGAGCTTGGTACCGGTGCCGTGCGCCTCGACGAGTCCGATCCGCTCCACGTCGACGCCGAACCGCTCGTACACCTCGCCGAGCAGGCTCTCCTGGGACACCGAACTCGGCGCGGTGATCCCGTTGGTGGCGCCGTCCTGGTTGACGCCGCTGGCCTTGATCACGCCGTGGATGTGGTCGCCGTCGGCCAGCGCGTCCGCGAGCCTCTTGAGCACCACGACTCCGACGCCCTCGCCGGGCACGAAGCCGTCGGCGCGGTGGTCGAAGGTGTGGCAGCGGCCGGTCGGCGACAGCATCCCGGCGCGGCCCGCGAGCCGGTACAGCCGCGGCGTGGACTGGAGGAACACCCCGCCCGCCAGCGCCATCGAGGTCTCGCCGGACCACAGGTCCTTGCACGCCAGGTCGATCGCCACCAGCGAGCTGGAGCACGACGTGTCGACGGCGATCGCCTGGCCCTTGAGGTCGAGGAAGTACGACACCCGGCTCGGGATGACCGAGGTCATGTTGCCCCACAGGGTCTGCGCCGGAGCCTCCGGATCCAGCAGTCCCTGGTAGTCGCCGGCCCACGCCCCGACGTAGACGCCGCAGCGCGCCCGGCCCATCCGGCCCGCGTAGCCGGCGTCCTCCAGGGCCTTCCAGGACTCTTCGAGCAGCAGCCGCTGCTGCGGGTCCATCACCGCGGCCTCGGTGCCGGAGATGTTGAAGAACATCGCGTCGAACTCGTCGATGCGGTCGAGGAAGCCGCCCCGGGTGCAGGCGCTCAGGCCGTCGAGGTCGAACCGGGTCGCCTCGGTGACCAGGTCGTCGCCGTCGGCCAGGTGCGTCCAGAGTTCGTCCAGCGAGTCGGCGCCGGCGAAGCGGCCGCTCATGCCGATCACCGCGATCGGCCCGCGCTCCACGCTCACGGTGGCGCCGTCCCGCTGCCCGGTCGCCACGGGCCGTGCGGGCTGCACGACCGGTGGCGGGGCGCTCTCCCGTGCGTCCGCCGGCTCCGTCGCGCCCTCCGTGTGGACGATGACGCCCCGGTACTCGGCGAGCAGGTGCTCGGCCAGCCGGTCGGCCGTGCTGAAGTCGAAGACCACGCTGGTCGGCAGGTCCAGCGTCAGCGCGCCGTTGAGCTGGTCCACCACGCGGATCGCCAGGATCGAGTCCAGGCCGTAGTCGGCGAACGCCAGCCCGCCCTCGACCTCCTCGACCTCCATGGCCAGCGCGCGGGCGATCTTCTCCCGCACCACGGCGGGCACGATCTCGTCCAATCCCCTGTGCGTGACGGCGGGTTGGACGACCGGTGCCGCGATCGGCGCCGCGGCCGGCATCGTGACCGGCGCGGGCGTCGGCGCGGGCGTCGGCACGGGCTCGGGTGCGGCCGCGAGTGCGGGTGCCAGCGCCTGCCGGGTCAGGTCGCCGATCCAGAACCGCTCCTTGGCGAACGGGTACGTCGGCAGCGACACCACCCGGCGCGGCGCGCCCTGGTGCAGGCGCTCCCAGTCCACCTCGGTACCGGCCGCCCACAGCACCGCGAGCTTGGACAGCTTGCCGGCCGCGATCCACTGCCGGACCAGCAGTTCCTGGAGGTCGTCGTCACCGGCGATCTCGGCGAGCAGTCCGCCGGACGCCCCGGCGGTGCCCCGGTGCCCCTGGCCGGCCCGCAGGGCGGCCCTCAGCTCCGCCGTCGACGAGACGGCGACCGCGTACCGCTCGGCCATCGCCTCCCGCCCGACCTGGAGCGTGAAGGCCAGGTCGGCGAGGGCGGTGTCCGGGTTGCGGTCGAGGAACCCGGCCAGCCGGTCGACGGACGCGGTGAGCTGGTCGGGAGTCCTCGCGGAGAGGACGACGACGTGTTCGGCCTGCTCGGCCTGTTGGGGTTGTCGGGCTTGTTCGGCGCCGTTGATCGCGCCGTCGGTGGGCTGCACGGAATACTCCTCGACGATCACGTGCGCGTTCGAGCCCCCGGCACCGAAGGACGACACCGCCGCGATCCGCGGGCCGTCGGAGTGCCACGGGCTCAGTTCGCGCTGGACCCGGAACGGGGTCCGTTCGAAGCTGATGTTCGGGTTGAGCTGTTCGGCGTGCAGGCTCGGGACGAGTTGCCGGTGCTTGAGCTGGAGCAGGACCTTTGTCAGACCGGCCACCCCGGCCGCGGCCTCCAGGTGGCCGATGCCGGACTTCACCGAGCCGATCGCACAGAACTGCCGCTCCACGGTGTCCTGTTCGAAGGCCTTGGTCAGGCCCGTGATCTCGATCGGGTCGCCCAGTTCGGTGCCGGTGCCATGCGCCTCGACGTAGCCGACCTGCCGGGCGGAGACCCCGGCCTGGTCCAGCGCCCGCCGGACGACATCGGCCTGGGCGACCGGGCTCGGCACGGTGTAACCGGTGGAACGGCCGCCGTGGTTGACGCTGGAGCCCCGGATCACCGCGAGCACGCGGTCCCCGTCGGCCACCGCACGGGACAGCGGCTTGAGCAGCACGCACCCGACGCCCTCACCGGGCACGAACCCGTGGCCGCCGGTGCCGAAGCTGCGGCAGTGCTGGTCGGGCGAGAGCATCCCGGAGCGGCACAGCTCGACGTAGTCCAACGGGTGCGCGTAGAGGTTCACGCCGCCGGCGATCGCCACCTCGCAGGCGCCGCGCCGGAGTTGTTCGCACGCCTCGTGGATCGCGGTCAGCGACGCCGAGCACATGGTGTCGATCGTCAGGCTCGGCCCGCGCAGGTCGAGCAGGTAGGAGGCGCGGGCGCTCAGCGAGGCGAACGACAGGCCGGGCACCACGAGTTCACCCGAGGGCAGCCGGCCCACCTCGTGCCGGGCGTGGCCGACCTTGGTGACGCCCGCGAACACCCCGACCCCGTGGGCGTGGCGCTCGGCGAGGCGCGCCCTCGTGTACCCGGCGTCCTCCAGCACCTCCCACGCCGCCTGCACGAACAGCCGCTCCTGCGGGTCCATGGCGTAGGCGTCGCGCGGGGCGATGCCGAAGAACCGGGGATCGAACGCGGCGAAGTCGTCCAGGAAGCCGCCCCACTTGCTGTAGCTGCGGCCGGTGGCCACGGCCGTGTTGCGGTCCGGCTCGAAGAAGCCGTCCAGCGGCCAGCGGTCCACCTCGCGGACGCAGTCGCGGCCCGCCGTGAGGTTCTCCCAGAACTCGTCCAGGTCGGCGGCGCCCGGGTAGCGGCCGCTCAGCCCGATCACCGCGATCGGCTCGTCGGCGCCGGGCGCCGGCTGGTCGGGGACGGCGGTCGGCCGAGCACTGGTGGCCCGCTGCTCGGCGGCCGCCGCCGGCTGGTCGCCCGCCACCGGCCGGTCGGCCGTGACCGCCTGCTGGTGCGCCGGTTCCCTCCGGAGGCCGGCGAGTTGACCGGCCACCGCCCGCAGGGTCGGGTGCTCGTAGAAGATCGTCGACGAGACCTCGGGGTACGTCCGCACCAGCTCCCGGTTGAGCTGGATGACCATCACCGAGTCCAGGCCGATGTCGACCAGCGGGCGGTCGGGGTCGACCGCGCCCGGGGCGAGCCCGCTGACCTCGGCGAACAGGGCGAGGAGGTGGCCGAGGACGTTCGGATCGGCGCTACGAACGGGAGCCTTCGGAAAGGGAGTTGTCGACGCAGGCGTTGTCGGCGCGGCGGCCGGGCTGGGCGTTCCGGTCGGCACCCGCGCCGGGTCGCCGTGGTGCACCCACACCTGGTCCGCCCCCACGTTCCAGGCGTCGACCAGCGCCGTGAGCCCGGCTTCCGTGGGCATCGGCGCCAGCCCCCGGTCCTCCCACAGATAGGCCCGGGTCCGCTCGCCGACCTGCATGCCGCCGTCCTCCCACAGCGGCCAGGCGATGGACAGGGTGCGCCCGCGGCGCAGCCCCTCGGCGACCCGCGCGTTGCGCACGGCGGCGAACTCGTCGAGGAAGGCGTTGGCGGTCGCGTAGTCGGACTGCCCCGGGTTGCCGGTGATCGCGGCGCCCGAGGAGAAGGTCAGCACGAACTCCAGCGGGCAGTGCCCGGTGGCCCGGTCGAGGTGCACGAGAGCGTCCACCTTGGTCGCGAGGACCTCGTCCCACTGCTCGGCGGTCTTGTCCGCGAGCAGCGAGTCCCGCACCACGCCGGCGGCGTGCACGATGCCGGTGACGGCGCCCGCCTCGGCGACCAGGTGCCGCACCTCCTCCCAGCGGGAGACGTCGGCGCGCACGTACCGCGCGTCCGCACCGGCCTGCCGCAACTCGGCGAGCAGGCGCTCGATCCGGCCGTCCTGCGGCGAGCGGCCGGCCAGCACGACGGTCGGCCGCCGGACGTCGGCGGCGATGCGCCGGGCCGTCGAGGCGCCGATCCCGCCGGCCCCGCCGGTGATCAGGTAGACGCCGCCGTCCCGCCAGGGCTTGCCGGAGGCCGTTCCCGTACCCGTGCCCGGGAGTTCGGCCGGGGTCCAGCTGCGCGTGTGCCGGACGCCGTCGCGGTAGAGCACCAGGTCGTCGGCGGCGCGGGCGTTCTCCGCGACGACGGCGGCCAGGTCAGTGCCTTGGACGCCTTCGATGCCTTCGATGCCGATGACCTGGCCGACGATCCGCGGGTTCTCCTTGGTGACGGTCCGCAGCAGGCCCGCGAGGGCGAGGTCCGCCGTGACGACCTGGACGAGCGTGGTGCCGTCCCGGGCGTCGAGGCCGCGGACGGTCTCCAGCAGTTGCCACGACAGGTCGCGGAACCGGCTTTCCGGCCGCTGCTCGGCCGTGTCGAGGCGGATCGCCTCGGGCACCTGCCCGTCGACCCCACACAGCACGACGACGTGCCGGTCGTACCGGCCGGTCGCGGCGGCGGGCGTCGGCGTCCAGCGGGCGGTCAGCAGGGTCGTGCCGCTCTCCTGCCGGGTGCCGGGGGCCCAGAAGCGGTCCCGGGCGAACGGGTATCCGGGCAGGTGCGCACGCCGGGGCGTGCCTTCGCCGAGCAGCGAGCGCCAGTCGACGGCGCCTCCGCCGACCCACCGCCCGATCGGCTCCGGCTCGGCTCCGCGCTCGCCGGTGGCGACGAACGCCCGCAGTGCGTCGACGAGTTCGGCGCGGGACGAGACGACCCAGCCGACCCGTTCCGCCATCTCCTCGCGGCCGACCTGGAGGCTCCACGCGAGGGACCGCAGCGAGACCTGCTCCGACTCCGAGGACTCCAGGTGGGCGAGCAGGCCCCGGGCCCGGTCGGTCAGCTGCCGGGCGGTGCGGGCCGACAGCGGCACCGCGACCGGCCCGCCGTCGCCCTCCCCGCCCCGGTCGCCGCGCACGTACTCCTCGACGACCACATGGGCGTTGACGCCGCCGAACCCGAAGCTGCTCACCCCGGCACGCCTCGGCGCGGGGCCGCCGGCACCGCTGCGGGGGCGCGGCCAGGCCTCGTTGTCCCGCACGATGTGGAACGGGCCGCCGGCCAGCTCGATGTACGGGTTGACCTCCTGGAGGTGCTGGGTCGCGGGCAGCACGCCGTGCTTGAGCGCGAGCAGCACCTTCAGCAGCCCGGCGATGCCCGCGGCCGACTCCAGGTGGCCGATGTTGGTCTTGACCGAGCCGAGGCCGCACGCCCCGTCGTCGCTGCGGCCCAGCCGGCGGAACGCGGTGCGCAGCGCCCGGACCTCCACCGGATCGCCGAGGGCCGTGCCGGTGCCGTGGGTCTCGATGTAGCCGATGGTGTCCGGGTCGAGGTCGCCGACGGCGGCCGCCACCAGCTCGGCCTGGGCGTCGGCGTTCGGCGCGGTCAGCGAGTTGGCCCGGCCGCCGTGGTTGTACGCGCTGCCCCGGAGCACCCCGAGGATCGCGTCCCCGTCGCGCTCCGCCGCCGCCAGCGACTTGAGCACCACCACCCCGACGCCCTCACCGCGGACGTAGCCGTTCGCGCCCGCGTCGAAGGTCTTGCAGAGGCCGTCCGGGCTGAGCATGCCCGCGCGGTGCGCGCTGACGAAGGTGTCCGTGCTGAGCAGCACGTTGACCCCGCCCGCGACGGCCAGGTCGCAGGTGCCTGAGCGGATCGCCTCGATCGCGCGGTGCACCGCCACCAGCGAGCTGGAGCAGGCCGTGTCGATCGGTTCGCTCGGGCCACGCACGTCGAGCAGGTACGAGATGCGGTTGGCCAGGATCGAGTGCGTGGTGCCGGTCGAGGTGAAGGCGTCCGGTCGCACGCCGAGCGTGGCGAGCAGCGTCGCGTAGTCGTTGCCGGTGACGCCGATGAACACGCCCGTGTTGGTCGGCAGGTCGGCGGGCCGGTACGCGCTGTCCTCCAGCGCCTGCCAGACCGTCTCCAGGACGAGGCGGTGCTGCGGGTCCATCAGTTCGGCCTCGCGCGGCAGGATGCGGAAGAAGCCGGCGTCGAAGGCGTCGACGTCGTCCAGGGCTCCGATCCGTTGGGGGAAGTCCTGGGCCTCGATGGCCTTGCGCTGCTGCTCGTCGTAGCGGTGCAGCGGGAACGCGGTGACGGAGTCCTTGCCCGCCAACAGGTTCGCCCAGTACTCGTCCAGGTCGCGGGCGCCCGGGAAGCGCCCGGCCGCGCCGATGACGGCGACCGGCTGACGCGGGTCGGGCCCGGTGCGAACCGGCTCCGGCTGGGGCTCCGGCTGCGGCTGGGGTTGGGGCTGGGGTTCGGCCTTGATCTTGACCTCCGCCTCAGCCTCGGCCTTCGCCGTGGCGCCGTGCTCGTCGACCAGGTGGGCGCCCAGCGCCTCCAGGGTGCTGACGTCGAAGAACACCGCCGGGCTGACCACGACCCCGAACCGCTCGTGGATCTCCTTCGCGAAGGTCACCAGCGAGATGGAGTCGAAGCCGAACGCGTCCAGTCCGGTGCCGGGGTCGAGCTCCTCCGGCTCGAACTTGAGGATCTCGGCGGCGATGGCGCGCAGGACGTCCACGACACCCGACACCGCCGACACCACCGGTACAGCCTGCTCAGCCGGTACGGCCGGCTCCCGCTCTCGCACCGAACGGGCCTGCGGCGCCGGACGATCGCCCGGCGCCACCCCTCCGGTACCGCGCCGCACCCCGGCCAGCTCCCCGACGACCTCGCCCGCGCCCCCGAGCAGCAGGATCCGGTCGTCGCCGAGGACCACGTGTGTGACCGGCGAACCGGCCCGCACCCGGATCTCCGCGACCTGGTTGAGCGCGACCAGGGTCCAGTCCGGCGCCCCAGCGCGCTTGGCCTCCCACTGCACGCCCTGGGCGATCGCCGCGAGCACGAACGGCTCGACGGTGACGTTGCGCCGGACGTGGTCCTGCTGGAACGCGGGACTGCCGATGGTCAGCACCGTCCGGCCGTCCGGCGCGCGGAACACGCCCTCGACCGCGCACGAGGCCGGCTTGTAGTCCAGCCCGCCCTCGGCCAGTTCGGCCAGGAACTGCTCCCGGGTGAGGACCTCCCGCAGTCCGGCCGGCTCGACCCGGCCGGAGGGCGCCGTGGCCGCCCCCCGCACGGTGAACTCGACCGCCGCCGTCCCGTCCCCGGTCCGGACGGTGCCGTGGCCGTCGGCGAACTCCGTGACGAGCCGCGTGGTCGTGGACCAGTCGATCGGCCGCAGGACGCGCAGGTCGTGGACCGACGCCTCGGCGGCGAACCCGCTGACCTTCGCGGCGGCCAGCGCGAGGTCCACCACGAAGGTGGGCACGATGGTCGGCGCCTTGGCCAGGCGGTAGCCGTAGTCGAGCAGGTCGGTGAGGTGGACGTCCAGGGCGTAGCGCAGGCCCCGGACGTCGGATTCGTTGCGCCCCAGGAAGGGGTGCAGCCGCTCGCGCAGCGCCAGCGGGGCCAGCACGGACGGCGCGCCGTCGGTCTGCTCGATCCAGCAGCGCACCTTCTCGAACGGGTAGGCGGGCAGCGACACCCGGCGTGCTGTCGGCAGTTGGTCCCAGTCGACAGTCTTGCCGCCGGCCCAGGTGATGGCGAGTTCGTGCGCGGGCAGCTCCCGTCGCCCGGCCAGGTAGCCGTCGACGGCCGCCAGTGCGGACCGTTGGTCCCCCGCCACGAACGCCCAGCGGTGCGGCAGTTCGTTCTTGCCGACCCGCAGGGTGTACGCGATGTCGGGGAGGTCGGCCTCCCGCGCCCCGGCGAGGTGGTCGCGGAAGACGGCCAGGTAGCGCCCGAGCGCGGCCTCGTTCATCGCCGAGAACACGAACAGCTGCTCGCCGAAGGGCTCTTGGCGCACCGGCCGTTCGGGGTACTCCTCCAGGATGATGTGCGAGTTCATGCCGCCGGCGCCGATCGAGGTGATGCCGGCCCGCCGGGGGTGGGTGACCTGGCGGCCGTCCACCTCGGTGACCATCGGCTGCCAGTCGGCGAGCTTCTGCTGCACCTGGAAGGGGGTGTCGGCGAAGTCGATGTCCGGGTTGAGCTCCGTGCTGTGCAGGGACGGCGCCAGCTTGCCGTGCCGCAGTTGGAGCAGCACCTTGGCCAGGCCGATCATGCCGGCCGCCGCGAGCAGGTGCCCCATGTTGGCCTTGACGGAGCCGAGGGCGCAGAACTGGCGGTCCTCGGTGTACTTGCGGAACGCCGACGTCAGGGCGCGGACCTCGATCGGGTCGCCCAGCGCGGTGCCCGAGCCGTGTCCTTCGACGTAGCCGATCGTCCTCGGGTCGACGCCGGCGTCCTCGATCGCCTTCTGGATCGCGTGCGCCTGCATGCCCGGGTTCGGCACGGTGAAGCCGTTGCGCGTCCCGGCGTTGGACAGGGCGGTGCCCTTGATCACGGCGTACACGTGGTCGCCGTCGCGCTCGGCGTCGACCAGCGGCTTGAGCACGACCGCGCCGACGCCCTCGCCGAGGATGGTGCCGTCCACGCCGTGGCCGAAGCTGCGGATCACGTCGGAGGTGCCGGTGGTGAAGTGCTCCTCCGAGGAGGTGATCAGGTTGTACGGGTGCAGCATCAGGTTGACGCCGCCCGCGACGACCATCCGGCACTCGCCGGCCCGCAGCATCTGCACGGCCTGGTGCACGCACGTCGACGAGGCCGAGCACATGGTGTCCAGGAAGATCGACGGCCCGGTCAGGCCGTAGAAGTAGGACAGCATGTTGGGCAGCGTCCCGGTGTAACTGCCGCTCTGCGGCGCGCCCCTGGTCAGGCTGTTCTGGAAGCCGTACAGGTTGTAGTGGTTGCTCATGGTCCCCACGAGCACGCCGACGTCGCCCTGGTAGCGGCGCTGGATGGTCTGCCGCGAGTAGCCGGCGTCCTCCAGCGCCTCCACGCCCGACTGGAGGAACAGCCGCACCTCCGGGGACATCTGCTCGGCCTCGCGCTTGGAGATGCGGAAGTAGCGGGGGTCGAACTTGTCGAGGTCGCGCAGGAACGTCCCGGTCCGGATCACGCTCTTGCCGTGGACGGACCGGTCGCTGTCGTAGATGGCCTCGTGGCCCCAGCGGTCGGCGGGGACCTCCTCGAAGGTGTGCCGGCCGTTCTCCAGCAGTTCCCACAGCTCGTCCATCGTGTCGGCGCCGGGGTAGCGGCCGGACACTCCGATGATCGCGATGTCGTGCCGGTCGTCGCGCGCGGGTTCGCGGACCTCGGTGACGGCGGACGCGGCCGGGGCCTCGAACCGCGTGGCCGGGGCCTCGGGCTGGACCGCCGGGGCTTCGGGCTGTACGACCGGCTCTTCCAAGGCTTCCGGGCCTTCCGGCGTTTCGGCCGGACCGGTCTCCCCCAGCACCGCCTCCAGTTGCGCCCGCCGGGTCTCCACGAAGTGCGCGGCCACCTCGGCGATGTTCAGGTACTCGAAGAAGATCGTCTTGGACAGCGGCCCGAACACCTTCTCCAGCTGGGCGGTCACCCCGAGGATGCTCAGCGAGTCGATGCCGTACTCGATGAGATTGGTGGTCGACTCGATGTGCTCCGGGGTGTGTCGCAGGACCTCGGCGACGACCCCCCTGAGCAGTTCTTCGGTGCGCCGCAGCAGGTCGCCCTCGCCCGCGCCGCCTGACGGCGCAGCGGTGGTGGACGAGGCGGTGGCGGACGAGGCGGTGGCCGGGGCCGCGGGGGCCGGTGCCGCCCGGCGTTGCGCGGCCAGGGTGGCCTTGGCGCCGTAGGCGACGACGAGGTGCGCGGGGGCGTCGGCGAGCAGGGCCCGGCCGAAGGCGCGCAGCCCGTCCTCGGTGGGCAGGTCCTCCCAGCCGCGCTCGCGGCGCAGGGAGTCGCGGGTGACCTCGTCCAGCGTCATGCCGCCGTCGGCCCACAGCGGCCAGCTGATCGCGACGGTCCGGCCGCTGCGCTCGCCCGCGTCAACCAGCGTCCGGCGGTGCCGGGCGAAGGCGTCCAGGAAGGCGTTGGCCGCCGAGTAGTCGGACTGCCCCGGGCTGCCGTAGACGCCGGCGACCGAGGAGAAGAGCGCGAAGAAGTCCAGGTCGAGGTGGCGGGTGGCGGCGTCGAGGTTGAGCGTGCCGCGGACCTTCGGCGCCGTCACCAGGCGGACGTCGGCGAGGTCCTTGCGCAGCAGGTACTGGTCGCGCAGCACACCGGCCGCGTGCACGACGCCGTCGAGCGACCCGTGCTCGCGCACGATCGTGTCGACCGCGGCGCGCACGCCTGCGGCGTCGGCGACGTCGACCGGCAGGTAGTGCGCGTCGACCCCGTCCGCGCGCAGGGCGTCCACCGAGCCCGCCGGGGAGCGTCCGCTCAGGACGACCGTCGCCCCCGCGCGGCCCAGGTAGCGGGCGAGGTGGCGGCCGATGCCGCCCAGGCCGCCGGTGATCCAGTAGACGCCGCAGGCCCGCAGCGCGGGCACCTGCGGTCCGGCGTCCAGCCGCGTCTCGACGGGTTCCAGCACCTGTCGGGTGCCGTCAGCGGTGTAGCGGACCTCGGTGTCGGCGGAGTCGTCGGCGCACTCCTCCCGCACGATCCGCGCGAGCTGCTCGGTGGAGGCCATGTCCCGGCTGGCGACCCGGACGACCCGGCCCGAGACGAGCGGGTTCTCCAGGGCGGCGGTACGGAACAGGCCCGTCAGCGGTGCGTGGAAGTGGGCCGGCACCCGGGCGTCGACCAGAGCCACGAAGCGGTGCCCGGCCTTGGGGGAGGACGCGAGCACCTGCTGGACCTCGGCGAACGCCTGCTCGGTCGCGGCGTCGACGCCGTCGGCCGGGCTCGCCCGGGTGATCTCCGGCAGGGTCAGGGGGTGCGCGGTGCGGGAGGCGCCGCCGTCCGCGTCCAGCGGCCGGTCGGTCCACCGGGTGGTCGCCGTGACGACGCGCGGGCCCGCGTCGGTGGTGCGCTGGGCGAGCCCCCGCAGGCTGGCGCTGATCACGCCGTCGCCGTCGCACAGGTCGATGTCGAAGGTGGTGAGCGCCCCGGAGCCGGCGCTGCGTCGCACCCAGGCCCAGGTCTCGGCCGGGCAGGGCCGGTACACCTGGAGTTCGTCGAGGGTGAAGGGCAGGGTCGGGCCGGCAGCGGCGCCCGTCAGGACCACGGAGGTCTGGAAGGCGGCGTCCAGGACGCTCGGCGGCAGCACGCAGCCGTCGGCGCCGGTGGTCCGGATGCGGGCGATCGCCTCGTCGCGGCCGAGCCGGAGCCCGCGCAGCGCGCGCATGGCCGGGCCGTACTCCAGGCCCTGGGCGCGGAAGGCGGCGTAGACCTCGTCGGTGCTACGGGTGGTGCGGCAGGCGGCGCGCAGGGCGTCCAGGTCCAGCGGTGACGGGTCCGGCAGGGTGACCAGTTCGGCGGTGCCCGTGCTGTGGACCGTCTCGCCCTGCCGGAACTCGAACGCGATCGCGTCCCCGCGCGGCGTCAGCGCGAGGTCGACGTCGACGGGTTCGCCGACGACGATCGGCCGCAGCCATGCGAGGTCGCGCAGCCGGACGGCCCCATCCCGGGCCGCCGCGCGCTCCACCGCGGCCCGCGCCATCTCCAGGTACGCGACCGCGGGCAGCACCCGCCGGCCGCGGACCAGGTGCGAGGCCAGGAAGGGCTCGGCCCCGGTGAACGTGGAGGTGTAGCGCTGCTGCGCCAGGTCGGAGGTGTTGCGGTGGACGAGCGGGTGCAGCAGCGCGGCGCCCGGCGCCTCGGCCGGCGGTGTGACGTACCAGTGCCGGTCCCGGGCGAACGGGTAGGTCGGCAGCCGCACGCGACGCGCCCCGGGATGCCCGGGCCAGTCGGCGCCGCCCCCGTTCGCCCAGTCCTGCGCCGCCGCGACCAGTTCGGCCCCTGCTCCGGCGGGGTTGCGCACCTCGCCGTCCGCGACGGACTCCAGCGCGGCCGCGAGCTGCTCCCGGTCCGAGACCAGGAACACGGCCCTGACCCGCATCGCTTCGCGGCCGACCTGGAGCGTGTGCGCGATGTCGGCCAGCGGCTGGCGCGGCCGCAGCGCGGTCTCCGGCGCCAGCAGGTGGTCCCGCAGGCCGGCGGCCAGCACCCGCAGCCGCTCCAGGTTCTTGGCCGACAGCGGGACGGCGTACGGGCCCGCGGGCTCGGAGGTACGGTCGACCGGCCCGCCGACGTGCTCCTCCAGCAGCACGTGGGCGTTGGTCCCGCCGAACCCGAACGAGCTGACGCCGGCCCGGCGCGGCGCCCCGTCGCCGCCCGGCCACGGCCGGGTGTCGCCGACGATGTAGAACGGGCTGCCGTCCAGGTCGATCAGCTGGTTCCTGGTCCGGAAGTTGACCGTCGCAGGGAGGGTCCCGGCGGCCATCGCGCCGATCACCTTGACCACGCCGGCCACGCCCGCGGCCGATTCCAGGTGGCCGATGTTGGTCTTGATGGAGCCGATGCCGGTGCTGTCCGGCCGCGGCGTCGTCCCGTGGGCGTCGTGCAGGCTCTGGAAGGCGCGCTTGAGGCCGACGATCTCGATCGGGTCGCCGACCGGCGTGCCGGGCCCGTGGGCCTCGATGTAGCTCACCGTCTCGGGCGTCACACCGGCGCGGGTGTAGACGTCCTCGATCAGCGTGGCCTGGGCGACCGGGTTGGTGACGGTCAGCGAGTTGGTCTTGCCGCCGTGGTTGGTGCCGACGCCCTTGATCACCGCGTGCACGGGGTCGCCGTCCGCCAGCGCCCTGGCCAGCGGCTTGAGCAGCAGGACGGCGCCGCCCTCGCCTCGGACGAAGCCGTCCGCGTCCTGGTCGAAGGCGTGCGAGCGGCCGGTGGGCGAGAGCATGCTCGCCTTGCTGAACGCCACGAACAGCTTCGGCGACCAGCACAGGTTCACGCCGCCGGCCAGCGCCAGGTCGCAGTCGCCGTTGTGCAGGGCGGCGACGGCCTCGTAGAGCGAGACCAGGGAGCTGGAGCAGGCGGTGTCGTTGGCGATGCTGGGGCCGTGGAAGTCGAAGTAGTAGGACAGCCGGTTGGCGACGATCGAGTAGGCCGTGCCGGTGGGGAAGTAGGCGTCGGTCGGCACGTCGTCGCGTTCGATCAGCTCGGCGTAGTCGCCGTGGCACAGGCCCATGAAGACGCCGGTGCGGCTGCCCGCGAGTTCGCCGGCCCGGTAGCCCGCGTCCTCGATGGCCTTCCAGGCCAGTTCCAGCGCGAACCGCTGCTGCGGGTCCATCGTCTCCGCCTCGCGCGGGGAGATGTTGAAGAAGGCGGCGTCGAAGCGGTCGGCGTCCTCGACGAACCCGGCCCAGACGCTGTACGTCTTCTCCTCGCCGCTGCGCGGATCGCCGAAGTAGCGTTCCTTGGACCAGCGTTCGGCGGGCACCTCGGTGATCAGCGAGCGTCCGGCCGCGAGGTGGTCGAACAGCTCGACCAGGGTGTCGGAGCCGGGGAAGCGCAGGGCGAGGCCGATGATCGCGATGTCGTCGGTGCTCATCGGCTCTCCCCCACTCGCTGCACGGCACGGCGGTTGTCCACGGTCGTCCGCAGGTTCAGCGCGGCGCTCGACGCTCCGGTCGGCGCCGTACCGCCGCCCCGCACGAACTGCTGGTGGAGCACGGCGGTCGTCAGCAGGTAGAGGAAGGTCTGGTCCTCCTTGGTGCTGACCTCCTCCACCGGCGAGGTCATGATCTTGTCGACCAGGCGCCGGGCGAACTTCGCGTCCAGGCAGCCGATCCCGGCCAACTCGCGGTCGGACAGCAGCAGTTCCAGGTAGTCCGGGCGGCTGTCCTTGAAGGCGGCACTGCCCGGCGCGCGGTAGGGCTGCTTGGGGCGGCTGGTGGTCCACTCCGGGAGCTCGGCGCGGAACGCCTTCTTCAGGATGGCCTTCTCGACCTGGCCGTCGTCGTAGCGCAGGTTCACCGAGGCGGCCGCGCGCACCACCGCCGGGTCGAGGAACGGGCAGCGGTTCTCCACGCTGTGCGCCAGCGCGGCCCGCTCCCCCTGCGTGGACAGCAGGAATCCGGGCAGCAGCGTCTTGTACTCCAGCCACTGCGCCTTGTGCATCGCGGGCATGTCCGGGTAGCCGGGTGTCCCGGCGACGAGGTCGAGCAGGTCGGCGAACGGGTCCATCCGGTCGGCGAGCAGCCGGGCCGCGAACCTCCCGTTCTGGTACCGCATCTCGTGGGAGAACAGGCCCGGCAGCCGTTCCACCGAGAACTGCTGGTACAGGCCGAGCAGATGGGCCTGGTGGGCGGAGCCGAAGTGCTCCAGCTCCGGGTGCAGGCCGGCCAGCCGGGTGCGGCGCTCGCCGTCGGTCAGCTCGTTCCACCGCGCGCGCAGCAGGGTCTCGCGGAACAGCGAGTAACCGAGGAAGGCCTCGTCGGCGCCCTCGCCGCTGAGGATGGTCTTGATCCCGGCGTCGCGGACGTGCCGGGACAGCAGGAACATCGGCACGAACGAGGTGCGGAAGGTCGGAACCTCCGCGTGGTACACGGCGGTCGGGAAGTGCTCGGTGATGTCCTCGCTGGTGATCGGGACGGCGGTGTGCAGGGTGCCCAGGTGCTCGGCGACCAGGCGCTGGCTGTCGGACTCGTCGAAGGACTTGTCCTGGAACGCCACCGAGAACGTGCGGACCTCGTACGGGGAGAGCTGGGTGGCCAGCCTCGTCACGATCGAGGAGTCCAGGCCGCCGCTGAGGTAGACGCCGACCTCGACGTCGGAGCGCAGCCGCAGCTCCACGCTGGTGCGCAGGGTCTGCCGGAGCATGTCGATCGCCTCGGCCTCGGTGCCGTCGAAGCCGGGCACGTCGAAGTCGAGGTCCTCGTAGGGGCGCAGCGAGCGGCGGCCCGCGCTGATGGTCAGCACGGAGCCCATCGGCAGTTGGCGCACGCCCCGGAACGGCGTGCGGTCGGGCAGCGGCGTCCACGTGGCGTAGGTGGTGGCCAGCTCCCTCGGGTCGAACTCGAAGCGGAAGCCGGGGAAGGCGCGGAACGCCTTCATCTCGGACGCGAACAGGAAGTCCCCGCCCGCGTCGGCGTAGAACAGCGGGCGCTTGCCGTAGCGGTCGCGGGCCAGCACCAGGTCACCGGTCGCCGCGTCCCTGATGGCGACCGCGAAGGCGCCGTTGAACCGGGTGAAGCAGTCCGACCCCCACTGGATCCAGGCCTGGAGCACGACCTCGGTGTCGGAGTGGTCGGTGCGGAACGGGCGGCCGAGGCGCTCCAGTTCCGCGCGGAGTTCGATGTGGTTGTAGATCTCGCCGTTGAAGCAGATCCAGTAGCGCCCGGAGGGGTCCGACATGGGTTGCGAGCCACCGGCGAGGTCGACGATGGCCAGCCGCACCGTCCCCATGGCCATGCCGTCGTCGAGGTAGTAGCCCGCCTCGTCCGGCCCGCGGTGGTGGATGTTCGACAGCATCGAGGTGATGACCTCGGCGGTGGCACCGGGGTGCAGCGAGGTCGAGAGGAAACCAGCCAGCCCGCACATGATCCGTCCTTCTACTTCGCGGAGGTCTTCTTGGTGACGAATTCGTCGATCGCGGTGAGCGAGACGAAGACGTTCACGAGGATGTCCTCCGGGGAGATCTCGACGGAGAACTCGGACTCCAGGAACTTCATCATCCTGACGTAGCCGAACGAGTCGATGACCCCCGCCTTGAACAGGTCGGTGTCCGGGGTGATCACGTCGTCGAACTCGAAGAGGAAACGGTCTTCCAGGTACAGCCTGATCGTGTCCGTCGTGGTTGCCATGTGTCACACTCCAGCCCTGATTTTGAACACCATGTGAGTGAGGGCCAGGCCCCCGATTTCGGTGAATTCCGGCTCGGCGTCGCCGTCGAGCAGCCCGCGGACGCTGTCGGTCCAGCGCACCGGGGCGACCAGCTGCTCCGTGAGCATGTGCGTCACCTGTCCCGGCTCGTACGGCCGGCCCGTGACGTTGGAGATGACGGGGGTGTCGGGGTCGGCGAACTCGAACTCCGTCAGGAACTCGGCGAACCGCACCCTGGCCGGCTCCATGTACCGGGAGTGGAAGGGCGCGCTCACCTTGAGCCGTACGAAGCGGATCTCCCGCTTCTCCAGGCAGGCGTGCGCCGCCTCCAGGACCGGCTGGGTGCCCGCGATCACCACCTGCGAGCCGGTGTTGAGGCCGGCGATGTCGACGCCGTCGACGCCGTCCTCCGCGAGGATCTCCAGCAGTCGCTCGGGCGGTGTGTTCATCACGGCGGTCATGCCGCCCCCGGAGGCCGCCGCCATCAGCTCGCCGCGCTTGGCGACCAGCCGCAGCCCCGTCTCGAAGGCGAAGGACCCGGCCGCGAGCAGCGCGTTGTACTCGCCCAGGCTGTGCCCCAGGTAGACGTCCGCCGCCCGGTCCCCGCGGTGGACCCGCTCGAAGGTCCGCAGCGCGTTGACGACGAACAGCGCCGGCTGGGTGTACTCCGTGCGGCCCAGCAGGCCGTCCGGGTCCTCCGTGCACAAGGAGACCAGGTCGTAACCCAGCACGTCCGAGGCGTACTGGACCAGCCCTGGGTACCGTTCGAAGACCTCTGCCCCCATTCCCTTTTCCTGACTTCCCTGACCAGCGAAGATGACTGCCAGCACGACACTCCTTCAACCCACGACGACCTGCTGACCTGCACTGACCTGCCGACCCGTACTGACCTGCCGACCTGCACCGACCTGCGCCGGACGCGCCCCGACCGCGGATCTGAGCACGTCCAGGAACGCCCTGCCGCGGCTGCTCATGGCCAGGTCGGGCATCATGGCCGCGCCCAGGGCCGCGGGCGGCAGGTCTCCGAGCAGCTCGACCTCGCGGACCCTGCCGCCGTCCAACGTCGTTGCGGTCAGGCCGCGTTGATACATCAAGGCGAACCCGGCGCCGGCGGCCACCAGGCCGCGCAGCGTCTCGATGCTCGTCGTCGTCACCACCCGTGGCATGCGGACGCCCGCGCGGGAGAACATCCGCTCGGCGTGACGGAGCACGCTCGGGGCGTTCAGGGCGACCAGCGGTCGCCCGACCAACTCGTCCAGGGAGAGCGGCCCGACCAGCCCCAACGGGTCGTCATCCGCCAGCAGGGCGTGCACCGGCAGGTCGACCAGCGGGTGGAACCTGGCATCCCCCGCCAGGAAGTCGTACGTCACGGCCAGTTCGCACCGGCCGTCCCGGAGGAACTCCAACAGCCGGTCGGCGGACGCCTCGTGGAGGTTCAGCTTCAGCGCCCCGTGCCGCTCCCCGACCAGACGGTGGACCAGTGGCAGCAGGAACGGGGCGATCGGGAAGAAGAACCCGACGTCGAGCTGGCCTGCGGTGTCGCCCGCCAGGGCGTCGCCCTGTGCTTTGAGGCTGCTGGCCTGCCCCAGCAACGCGCGCGCCTCCCGCAGCA
The DNA here is from genome assembly GCF_042732255.1 of Kitasatospora sp. NPDC059803. NCBI lineage: Bacteria > Bacillati > Actinomycetota > Actinomycetes > Kitasatosporales > Streptomycetaceae > Kitasatospora > Kitasatospora sp. NPDC059803. Next base: position 23,224 of record NZ_JBHWIJ010000105.1, read on the forward strand.
GGTGGCGACCGCTCGGCGTCAGGGAGACCCCACGGGCATGGTGACGGAGCAGCAGCTGAACACCGAGCTGACGTTCCAGCCGCATGATGGCCGACGAGACCGTCGACTGCGAGGCGCACAGCTTCTCCGCCGCCTCCGAGATGTTGCCGATCTCGGCGGAGACGACGAAGTAGCGCAATTGAGTGAGACTGAATCCCAAGCGATCGGTCATAGCGCGCGGAATCCTTTTCCCGGAATCTGGCCATGCGGATTTTCGGGGTCGGCGGTGCGACCGCCGGAGAAATTATGAATTCGGTGACGAACCACGGGCGATCAGCCCGCGGCGGATCTGTGAAAGGCACACCGGGGCGCGGTGACCGGCCTCGGCACGCAGGGCGACGGCGGCCCGTGGCGACCGCGGCGGGCCGCCCCTGCGGAGCCGGTCACGCCAGCGTGTTCCGCTTCGGGCCGTTCGAAGTGTTGGGGCAGTACGGCGAGTTCATACCCGCCGCAGCGTCAACTCGATTTTCTCGCTGCACGGCCGGGCGATGCGGGCCCGGCAAGCTGCCGGTCCGATCTCCTTGACGCCGACGCGCGCAAACGGCTAGACACCAAGCCATTCCGGTCCAGTATTATCTGCCGGAGGTTCCCCGATCCCGGAAGCGTTCCGGGGAACGGGGCGGCGGGGACATGTGTGATGACCATGGTGACACTTTCCTCAGCTCCGTCAAAGACGGGAAGCTATCGGTCGGATTGTCGCAGTCCAGGTTCATGTGACATGAGCAGATCAACTACACAGAGAGCATAAAAGCGGACAAGCCTCCGATGAGCGTGCCCAGGTTGCCCAGCTGGAAGCGGGCCACGTGTCATACGGTAACTGAAAGGTTACCGGTTAACAAGTTGGAGCATGTGCACGAATGGATGAAACGCGGGCGGTATGGCAACTGTGGGTACAGAGCCGTCCTGACCTCGACCTTTCGTCGATGGAGATCATCGGCGGCCTCCGACACGCCCACGCGATGCTGGAGTTCCTCCTTGAACCGGTGTTCGAAGCGGCGGCCGTCAGCTCATCGGAGTTCGACGTGCTCTACCACCTCCGCCACTCGACCGAGCCGACGATCGCGCGCCGCCTCGCCGCCTCGATGGGGCGGTCGCCGGCCGCGCTGAGCAAGGCGCTGGCCAAGCTGGAACGGCGCGCCCTCGTGGTCCGGACGGTCAACCCCGCGGACCGGCGCGCGGCACTGGTCTTCATCACCGACGCGGGCGCGGCCGCCGTCGACGACGTCATGCCCAGGCGCCTGGCCATCGAACAGCAGGTCCTCGGTGCACTCAGCGAGGAACAGAACGCACAGGTTCGGATCGCCCTGCGGTGTCTCGCCGAAGCCGTCGAGGCCCAGGCCCTGCAGGGTCGGCCCGCCGACCCGGAGACCCCCACCGCCATCCCGGCCTGGACTCCGCCACGTTCGCCGTCACGCGAGTCCCCGTCCCGCCCCCCGCGGGCGCCCCGGAGACAGCTCGCCAACGCCAAGCATCCCCGGAGCGGCTACCCGACGGAGCTTTGAACGGCGCGGCGCCGCCGACTCAACTCAGCCGACAACACTTGAACTTCGGGCCCCGCCACCCCGCCGGTCAGCCGGCCCGGGGCGCCAGCGGCGGCGCTCCGGTGATCCAGCGGCCGCGGCGCATGACGGCGACCAGGTCGTAGCCCTCGGAGTCGAGCACGACCAGGTCGGCCTGCTTGCCCGTCTCCAGCGAGCCGATCGAGTCGGCGAGGCCCAGCAGGCGGGCCGGGGTGGCGGACAGCGACTCGACGGTCTGGTTCAGCGTCAGGCCGTTGACGGTGAGCGAGCGCTTGAAGGCGACGTCCAGGGTGAGCGTGGAGCCGGCGATGGCGCCGCCCTCGACCAGCCGGGCGACGCCGTCCTTGACCTCGACCTGGAGCGGGCCGAGCGGGTAGAGGCCGTCGCCCATGCCGGCCGCGCCCATGGCGTCGGTGATCAGGGCGACCCGGGACGCCCCGGCGGTGCCGTAGGCGAGGTCGAGCACGGACGGGTGCAGGTGCACGCCGTCGTTGATCAGCTCGACGGTGACCCGCTCGTCCTCCAGCAGCGCCACGATCGGGCCCGGGGCGCGGTGGGCGATGCCGGGCATGGCGTTGAAGAGGTGGGTGGCGACGCTCGCACCGGCGTCGATCGCCTCCAGCGTGGTGGCGTAGTCGGAGTCGGTGTGGCCGACGGCGGCGATCACGCCGAGGTCGGCGAGCATCCGCACCGAGTC